>WRBU01000207.1 GCA_009784355.1 Defluviitaleaceae bacterium | reverse complement strand
GCAAATCATAAGTGTAGGTATAATCCATTAAGCCCTGCAACGTCATTCGGGTGGGCTGCCCAAAAACATTGTAAGTTTGAGTTTTACTGCGACCTAGCACAGTACTGTTTAACTCTTGACCCATAGCATTGACCGAACCAAGTTGCCAAATCGTTATACCTGCGCTGTTGTTTTCGCGGATATGGGTTTTGGAACCATTATTGTATGTGTAGTGTAATCTGTACAACGATGGAAATCTACAAAAGTACTGATTTTTTGATGAATTATGATGGGGTTTTATCATTTTTTTTATTAACAGATTGAGTTGTGCACAGCCACTACAAATCGGCGCCACCGGGGTAGATAGAATCTATCTTGATAGTCTGACAGCGATGGAAATCGCCGCCTAACGGCTTATTCACAATCTTCGCTCAACGGGGTAAGTCCATCATTTTACATTCAATTCTATAGACCCAATATTAACATCCTCCATAAAGAATTTATACCCATTCAGTTCTTTAGGCATAGTTATATCACGATGCCACACTGCTCCCTCATCGTCATAAAACAAATAAAAAAATTTATTGGATCCTCCAAACCACCTCATATTAAAAATAAAATTCCCTCCCAACAAATAAAAAGATATCAGATTGAACCGCATAATATATTCCTCTTGCGGTCTTAGAAAAACAAGTTGATTTTTTATATCCACGGGGATTATTCCCTGAGCAATTTCATGGTCAGAGTATGGATGTCTTCGTTTCCTGAATTGGTTTATCATTTTTTTATTTTCTTTCGTTGCTATTTTTTTTGCCTTCTCTATGGAAATTTGTTTCTTATTAGGGTTGTTAAAAAATGAAAGTTGTTTATTTGTTTTTTTTCTTGTAATTAT
Organism: Defluviitaleaceae bacterium; assembly: GCA_009784355.1. Classification (GTDB taxonomy): domain Bacteria; phylum Bacillota; class Clostridia; order Lachnospirales; family WRAX01; genus WRBJ01. The sequence continues at coordinate 2,376 of WRBU01000207.1, read as the reverse complement.
ATTTTGATAATAAAAAATCGTTTGTAAATAGCTAAGAATTTCTATCATGGTATCAATAGAATAATTGTGATGACTATTCATTCTTTTTCTTTCTTGATGTGTTATTGCTTGAAGAAGATCATGGGTTTTTAAACTATCTATGATATGAGTTGATAGTTCTGTTTCCTCTGCTAAACCCCAGCCTGCTTGTACGTTAACAAACACATTGTATGTACTAAAGAATAAAGTGCTATCTGCCCGTTTCAATATCATAGTCATCTCCAAATCACTTAAAACACGCGTGTTGGGTATAAAAAATGGCCATTGTTCTGATGTATCACTCGCTATGTTTAACCCATTAAAGAAATATAGCTTTTCATCTGTCAAATTTTTATACGTTATTGTCAAATAAGGAATATTTGCTTTTGAATGATTTCTTAGTCTACCAAAATTGAAAAACGTTTCTTGCTCCTTCCAAACGAGAGACAATTCAATAGAAAGTCCCTGGGCAAATGCAACTTGAAATCCTATTATAGTAACAATACAAACAAGTATTTTCTTCATATTACAAAATTTAAAATGGCCATACTAAAGGTAGGTTTCCATAAATAGCATTATGGTTGAGCATCTGAACAATGCTAGGGTGCGTACTATGGAAATTTCTAATTAGGTTAAGATCAAAAGAATTTCCAATTCTGCTTTGGAAACGATGATCATGTTGGTATGCTTGCAATTCGATAAATTCCATAAAACCCCTATTGCTCAATAACCGTGAACTTTGACCTGCTAGTGCTGCAAATTGATTTACATGAACAAATTCATGTCCCATCGTAATAAATAATTGTCTGGCACTTCCAAAAGCACTTTTTGAAAAATAGACATCAGAAATGCCTGTAAATTTACCGTTTAACTGCCTCGGTATTGTTCTGCCAAGTGCAGTATTGCCAGATCGGTCTGCCATTCTAACATGAGAAGGAATGTTTTCTGTCGTAAAATGCCCAACGTTATCCATTGGTGCATCAGGAAACCATGCTCTTTGAGCTTCCAATAGAAAAGCATCGGTAGCAGGTACTGCACCTCCTCCATCTATACCAAGCTCTGAAACGCCTCTCTGAAAAATAAGGTTTTGTCTTCTCTGCTGTATTCCTCCTGCAATTCCTCCAGTAATTCCTCCTGCTAAGCCTCCTATTAATCCACCTCTAAGCCCTGCACCGAATACGCAGTTATTCATACCAAACATTGTATTATTGAGGGCAGTAGTAAAAAGTCCTGAAGTAAATCCACCTGCTGCACCTCCAGCAGCTCCTGCGATAGCTCCACCTGCAAATCCACCAATAGACAGTGAACTTGCGACTCCTGCTCCTACGGCAGCACCCATTCCCCCAGATATAGCACCAATCGTTGCACTGGCAAATGTATGGAAAAACAAATCAGAGCCACTTAAACCTGCCGCTCTCCCAGTAAAAAAACCTACCGTTCCACTAATTGCAGCTCCTATAAGTATCGGTATAACTATTTCACCGCTCGGGTCAATATACGACAACGGATTATTCCTCGCATACATATACCGATTAAAATCCTGCGTAAACGTAGCATCCGGAACAAACGGATCAGGACTCAAAAAACGTCCGATTGTCGGGTCATAAAGCCTGCCGTTCATGTTGATTAAACCAAACAAATCCAAGTGCTCATGACCGGTAAAACCCCTCGCAAAATAATCCAAAAATTCAGGCGAACTAGAGTTAAAATCCCATGAATGACGTTGATAAAAGAAAAATTTATTCCCACTTCCGCCGTAGCGGTAGCGAAGACCCCATGCCGTGAAGCCAAAATATTCATATGCCCATCTGTGCGGGTTAAATCTGGCTACAATACTACCTAAATGATCTGTGGCAACAGCATTGAGGTGTCCGTTGTTGCGAATTGCAACCAAACCAAACGGTGAAAAAATATACTCTTTAGTTTCTTCTCGAACCCAGTTGATATAGGAAACCTCAAAGTTTTTCCCATAGTGCCTTGTCAAAAAGTTGCCGTCAAGGATAACCTCCATCTTTCGACGTTGACGATTGGGACCGTAAATGAAGTAGGTAAATAAGAAGTTTGTTGCCATAATGGTATTTACCTTTTGAAAACTCGTATAGGTAATATCGTGGTCTAAGCGGCATGAATGATCTCTCAACCCAAATCCTCCCTCAATTCTTTCCACTGCGTGCCTTCTAACAGGGTCATAAATGAAATTACCTACTCCTTCTTTGGAAAGAATATTACCACAAGGGCTGAAAGTTACGCCGGTAGTGAGACGATTGAGGGCATCATAAGTAAACGTTTCGTTTTGTCCGTTAAACGGATTCCTCCGCGAAAGCATATTACCTGTTCGCAAATCATAAGTGTAGGTAT
>WRBU01000206.1 GCA_009784355.1 Defluviitaleaceae bacterium | reverse complement strand
TCAAGGTTTGCTTTGCCGTCCGCCGTCAAAACACCGTCCATATATTGCATCATCAATTCGCTATATTTTTCACATGCCATAACTTTCACCTCTTTTCATATTTCCGCTTAACAAACTCTCTTTTAGCAATTTACGTGCCCTAAAAATGCGGTTTTTTACTTTCGACATGGGTTCATCCACAATCTCTGAAATTTCTTGATAGCTCAACCCTTGCTGGTGGTACAAAACAATAGGCAAGCGGTACATTTCTGGCAATTCTTCTATCATGTGAGCCAATGTTTCCGTTTGTTCTTTGGCAATATATGTATCCTCTGGGGATTGCTCGATACCTACAGGCACATCGTCCGTAGCTTCCAAATACGCTACTTGCGCTTCATTTTTGGTGCGCCGCCTAAAATCAATTACATGATTTGTAGCAATTTTAATGACCCATGTGGAAAATTTATAATCAGGTCGATACTTTTCAATATTTCTATATATTTTTATAAAAACCTCTTGCGCTTGGTCGTTTGCATCTTCGCGGTCGTTGACCATACGCAATACAACCGAGTACACAAGGTTTTTATAGCGGTTTAAAAGCTCGTCAAAGGCAGCGTGCTGTCCTTCTGCAACTGCCATACATAGCTCATAATCAGTCTTTTCTACATACTTTATCATTTTACTTCACCCGAATTGTAATCAGATTTTTAACATCTTGCAAAATTTCTTCACTCTTCACTTCAAAAGCCAAAGACTTGCCAGTCCGCCCAGCAGTAGTCTGCTTAAAAATTTTCTGTGTATATTCCGAACATAACGGCATAAGCATTTCCGCTTCGTCCATTTGCGCAAGCCCAATGGGTACTAACAAAAGCAAATATCCCTGTTTCGGATAAAGAGTACACAAAGATTTGCTGCTTTTTTGATATTTAACATTCCAGCCTTTCCACGCACCTTGCTCCATATTGCAGCTACTATACGACAGCTTCGGCTTTATATTGTGCGCCTGCTGCAAATGATTGTGCAAATCATGCCACAAAGAAGAATCGATATAATCCCCAACTTGAACAAAAGTCGGCTCATTTTCCTTGTCAAACATCTCGCTCCATTTCAAATTATCATCCCCTTAATAAAAGCCCGCTTTATCGCAGCAAAGCATTTTCAATCGCTTTTAGGTACGCATTTGTAGTGGCTGTTGCCCCAGAAACAGTGTCAATCCTTGTATCTTGCATTGCGATAACTCTGCTGAATACTTCATCAGAAGCATTTGTAATTCCAGACCCAAATACATCATCAACAATTTCAATACTCACAATCCTATTGTTTTCGACATGGACGGTCAATGTATTTGTAAAACGACCTCGTTCAAAAGTTCCAGTGTAACTTCCATTGTCAAGAGTAGTTAGGTCAATGCCCTGTAACTCAATATTCCTCATGCCTGACGGATAAAGCAATGCAATTCCACCCGCCAGCAAAATAATCAAAGCACCAACGATTATAACTATCTTTTTTCTATTTTTCAAAATACTTCGCCCCCTATTAACACTTACGCAATTATTTGTTTTATGTCTGCCCTATTTTAAATTTTTTCTCAATTTTGTAAGAGCTTCATCGAAATATTGCGGCAAATCTGTGACAAATTCCATATATTCGCCGTTTGGATGGATAAACCCAAGCATCCTTGCATGAAGAGCCTGCCCCCCAAGCCCAAAAAACTGCCTACTGTTACAATAAACAGCATCACCCAGCACAGGGTGGTTAATATATGCCATATGCACCCTAATTTGATGGGTTCGCCCTGTTTCAAGACGGCATTTTATCAATGTGAAATTTCCCATACTCTCAATTATTTCATAATGTGTTACAGCTCGCCGTCCATTTTTGTCAGGTGCCATTTTTTTACGGTCATTTTTATGACGGGCAATGGGTATGTCTATTGTGCCGTTTTGTTTAACCCTCCCATGAACAATAGCAATATACTCACGTTTTATACTGTGTGATGCAAATTGCTCTGCAAGCGCATTATGGGAATTGTCATTTTTTGCTACAACCAAAAGCCCAGATGTATCCTTATCTATACGATGAACAATACCCGGGCGCATAACACCATTTATTCCCGAAAGACTGTCTTTTGCGTGATGCATTAAGGCATTTACTAATGTTTTTTCATAATGCCCAGCGGCTGGGTGTACAACCATACCTTTCGGTTTATTTATCACGATTACATCACTATCTTCATAAACAATTTCAAGCGGAATGTCTTGGGGTAGAATTTCTAAATTTTTAGGCTCTGGAATGTCTATTTCAACTTTGTCGCCGTCACGTAAACGATAATTCGTTTTCTGAGTCTTTCCGTTAACAGTAACATTGCCCGCTTCAATTAATTTTTGGGCGTTATTTCGGCTTACCACACCTGCTTGTTGCTGGACATAAACGTCCAAACGGCCCCCGCTACTCATTTTTTAATTTCCTAGACAATTTTGTCTTTTTCGGTTCTTCCTTCACAAAAAATGACATGATAGCCAACGCAATAACGGAGCAAACCACAAATACATCTGCCATGTTAAAAATAAATGGGAAGTGGATGAACTCTACAAAAAGCATGTCTATTACATATCCAAGGAAAGCCCTGTCATAAAAATTGCCCAACGCACCTCCTATAAGTACAAGAATAGCTATGCGAATTCCTGTACCCAAGCGGCTTTTAGGCACGTGTTTAACATAATAGTAAATCATAGCCGCTATAAGCAGGATAGTTATAGCGACAAAAATCCAGCGTCCGCCTTGAAATAATCCAAAAGACATGCCCGTGTTTTGAATATGGTGCAACGAAAACACGCCGTCTATCACCGAACGCCGCTCCCCTAACGGTATATTGCGCACTGTAAGCCATTTTGTAAATTGGTCAATGGCAACAACCAAGACCACCAAACCTATGGGCAGCACCCATTTTTTAAAAATTTTCATTACACCACTCCCCAAGTTTTGAAATGCCAATTATAGCAACTTTGCCATTAACCGTTTTTTTGTCCCTTTTCATCTGTTCAAAAATTTGTTCTTGCGAAAAATTGTGTTGTGTCGGTAATCCATACGCTTTTATCAAATTTATTGCAAAGTCTGCCTCATTTTGAGTCAAGCCGCGATTTTTTACTAAATACTGCAACTCCTGTGCCATGCCTATAGCTACACAATACCCATGGGGCAAAGTAAATTCTGACAGACTTTCAACCGCATGACCCACTGTATGTCCAAAATTCAAAATTTGCCGCAG
>WRBU01000205.1 GCA_009784355.1 Defluviitaleaceae bacterium | reverse complement strand
GTTTCTTGCTCCGTGCTTTCGATTGAATCAAGATATTCTGTCAATAACATAATTACATCCTCCAAAAAATTATTTTAATAGAATATGCCTTGGCATACCGTTTACAAAAAATGGCGCAACTTCGCCTTGAATGAGGGGTAGGGCATAGTCAATATAGTCCTGTGTTACATAATCGCCGCTTGGGGTTATCCATTCAGTTGGTACGTGTTTTTCAATATTAGCCATTTTTTCAATTTCCATGGCGCATGTTTCAAAAGCATACGGGCGGCTGGAAAGGCGGTTTATAATTATAACACGGTTGGTTTCGCCCTTGGCAGCGGCTTGGACAGCGGCTTGCCCAACAGCAAAGGCTTCTGCAGCATCAACAGCGGATTGAAGATGAGATGCACAACGCTGAATAGTAGCAAATTCAATAGCACGCACTTTTGCACCTAATTTATTACGAACCTGCTGGGCAAGATAGCTGGCAGTGCCTGTTAGTTGTATGTGCCCAAAACTATCTGAACCAATGTTCTCACGCCCCAACTCACTAATGTATCGTCCGTCTGCTAATTTTATGCCTTCCGACACAACAATAACAGGGCTGTGGTCTCTGGACACTTTTGCAACATTGTCAAGAAATTTATCCATGTCAAAAGCGACTTCCGGTAAATATATTAGGTCTGGACCAATAGAGTCTGGGCCTTTTGCAAGTGCGGCAGAAGCTGTAAGCCAGCCTGTGTTGCGCCCCATTGCTTCAATGATGGTTACAGCACCATTATTGTACACTTGGGCATCCAAAATCAATTCTTTGGTTGTAGTTGCAACATATTTTGCCGCCGAGCCAAATCCAGGGCTGTGGTCGGTTACGGCAAGGTCGTTATCAATGGTTTTTGGAACGCCTAAAAAGCGGATAGGGCTATTGACTCTCTCTCCATATGTGGATAATTTATGAATGGTGTCCATAGAATCATTGCCGCCATTATAGAAAAAATAGCCAATATCAAGCTCATCCAAAATCCCAAAAATCTTTGCAAAAATTGCCTTGTTTTGGTCGGGGTGGGGGAGCTTGTAACGGCAAGACCCCAAAAAAGATGACGGAGTACGCTTTAACAGCTCCACATCAAAATCATCCCTAATATGGTCGCACATATTTACATACCTGCGTTCCAAAAGTCCCTGTATACCATTTCGCATACCATAAACTTTGCCCAAACCAAGCTCTAAACTGGTAGCATAAACCCCAGCCAAAGAGCAGTTTATGACGGCAGTAGGGCCGCCGCTTTGACCAACAATTACATTTTTTTTCATATATTGACCTCCTAGGTAAATTATTCCGTATATCCGCACAAAGAACATTTTGGCCAATGTGCTTCTGGGTGCGCTCCGCCGCATTTAAAACAAATAGCCGCCTTATCATCATCACCAAGTTTTTGCGGTTTAGGCGCAACTCACGTTCTATCTCTCTGTTTTGGCGATGTTGGTCGGCTTCTAAAATTCCATTTCGCACTGCGGCTTTGATGACTACATACAACACAGCAATGCCTAATGCATACCAAAATATACCAATCAAAAACATTATGCCTTCCTCCTTTTAAGCGAAAACCATTTTCGAGGCAAGGACAAAACAACCAAAAGCCCAACGGCAATAACCCCGGCTATCGAAAGAGCAGTAGCACCCGAATATGCCGCATTACCAAATTCGCCATTCACCACATAAAACATAGTGAAATAAAGGCGCAAACCAGGGACAAGCGGAATTATGCCGGGAATCATATATATGGTTGAAGGCATTTTTCGGATTTCGCTCTTGAAGCGAGCAAGAGCTGTTACTGTAACCGCAGAAAAGAAAGTGGATACTACAATCGAATCTGTAACAAAATAAGTTATCAGTGTAAAAACAATCCAACCAATAATCCCAGTTAGACCACAAAGCAAAATTTCCTTTCGCGGCACATTAAAGATTATAGAAAAACCCATAACGGCGACGAAGGACATAAGCATTGACAGTAGTATAGAGCCCATCACACCAATCCTCCAAAAACTGACATCCACAGCGCAAACACAGTGCCGACACCAGCGGCTATTGCAATCGCAGTCAAAAGTGCCTCCAAAGTGCGGGCAGAGCCAGCAAGCATATTCCCATCTAAAACATCACGTATTGCATTTGTCAAGGCTACACCCGGCAAAAGCGGCATTATTGCACCTACAATCACATACTCAATATTGCTGCCAAAGGCAAAGTTGACTAAAATAAGGCTGAGAACAGCCGCAACCATAGACCCGGAAATGGTGCATAAAACGGTTACAATTTTGTGCCTTTCCAAAAAGACCACTACGAATTTCATTAAAAAAACTGCACAAAAAGCTGCAAGGGCATCAAAAATTGTACCACCAAACATGTACGCAAAACAAAAGCTGGATACAGACGAACCAAAGAGACGAACCACGAAAGGGTAGGGCTTTATTGCGGAGATTTTTTCCAATTCACGGATAGCATCAACTACATTAATTTTGCCGTCGGCAACATTTCGGGATAAGTCATTAACTTTCGCAATTTTTTCAAAGTTGTTTTCACGGCTTCTCAAACGGCGTATCATGGAAACCTGTTCGCCGTCAGGGGTAAAACCAGAAGCAAAAATGCCTGTTGTGGTGCAAAAACTCTCGGCATATTTGTAACCGCAGGATTCCATAAGGCGTATCATGGTGTCTTCAACACGAGCGGTTTCTGCGCCGGAAGCCAGCATAACTTCACCAGCCATAACAGCTAATTTTATTGCATTATCCTCCTGCACAAAATTCACCGTCCTTACGATTTAGCTTAATACTAGATATACCACATTTTACACAAAAAGTAAAGAGCAATTAAAAAATCCAAACGGCTCGGTCTTGTACTGATGAGCTTGTTTGGATTTTTTGCGGTTATAGATTTTTTTGCTGGGCTTTGTGCGGGTTATTGGAATTACATTTCCCCAATCCCCACGTTGCTTGGCATGGTATTTCTTTTGGTTTCGCTTTGACTGTTTTGAAATCGAAACATATTTTTTCGGCATAATAATGCACCTCCGTATAACAGTATATCATAATTCGGGGAAACTGTAAACACAAAATGGGGAAAAGAGTTGAAAAGATGTGGAAAACTTTTTTCGTTTTGCGAATAGTTAAATGTGGATAAACGTATAAAATGTGTGGAAAGGATGGATGTATAGTTTCGATGAGTTTTGCGAATAGTTTGTGTGGAAAAGTGATGAGGTATGTGGAAAATCAAAAT
>WRBU01000204.1 GCA_009784355.1 Defluviitaleaceae bacterium | reverse complement strand
TGCAGGTTTTTTTGCTCTTTGCTAACATACCCACGGGCGGTAAGGGTCGCAATGGTTGGGGCGTATGTGGATGGTCGTCCAACGCCATTTTCTTCTAATGCTTTAACCAACGTTGCTTCGGAGTACCTTGGCGGCGGCTGGGTAAAATGTTGCGCAGGTGTAATTTTTACGAGCTTCAATACTTCCCCCGAGATAAGCTCTGGCAGCATTTTTGCGTCATCCGCCTTGTCGTCGCTAGACATGTAAACCTTTTTGTATCCTTCAAAGCGTAGTATAGAGCCGTTTGCATTAAAAACATGGTTGCCTGCGGCAATTTTTACAGCAACTGTATCAAAAACAGCAGGAGTCATCAACGACGCAACAAAACGCCTCCATATTAGGCGATACAACTTATATTGGTCTTTGGAAAGTGAGTCCATAATATCTTCAGGGCGAACATTCACGTATGACGGACGAATGGCCTCATGGGCATCTTGGGTACGGCGGGTTGTTTTTGGCTCTGGCTTATTTTTAACAGCAAATTCGTTGCCGAAGCTATCCTTGATATAACTGCTCCCAGCCAAAAAAGCCTCGTCTGAAATGCGGGTAGAATCTGTGCGGATATAAGTAACAAGGCCAAGAGTCCCCTGCCCCGCAACTTCTATCCCCTCGTAAAGCTGTTGTGCTATCATCATTGTTTTGCGGGCGGCAAAATTTAACTCTTTGCTCGCTTCTTGCTGCAATGTAGACGTAGTAAAGGGCATTTGCGGCGCACGCTTGCGCTGGGATTTTTTCACATCCTCCACAACAAAATCTGTCCCGTCAATGTCGTTAAGCACTTTGTCAACATCTTCTTTGCAAGCCAGCTTTACCTTTTTGCCGCCGCTTCCGTGATATTTAGCTTCAAAGTTCTTTTTTGACGACCCGCTTAATGAGGCATCAATGCTCCAATATTCTTCAGGTACAAAATTCTCTATCTCTTCCTCGCGGTCGCAAATTATTTTTAGCGCAACAGACTGTACCCGTCCAGCAGACAAGCCCTTTTTAACCTTTTTCCACAAAAGCGGGCTTATTTTATAGCCTACAACTCTATCCAAAGTGCGGCGGGCCTGTTGGGCATCCACCAGTGTCATGTCTATTGGCCGGGCATTTTTAATGCTGTCTTTAACAGCGGTTTCCGTTATTTCGTTAAAAGTTATGCGGGAAGTTTTTTCGGGTTCTATTTTCAAGGCATGTAAAAGATGCCATGAAATGGCTTCGCCTTCTCTATCAGGGTCTGTTGCAAGATACACAGTTTTTGCCGCCTTGGCTTCTTTGCGCAGCTTTGCCAGCATTTCCCCTTTACCACGAATGGTAATATATTTTGGCTCAAAATCCTCATCAATGTTTATTCCAAGCTCACTTTTTGGCAAATCCCGCACATGCCCCATTGACGCTTCTATTTTATACGAAGACCCTAGGAATTTTTTAAGCGTCTTTGCCTTTGCGGGCGACTCCACTATCACCAAATTTTTCGCTTTTGGCTCTGTTTTTTTTGTTGCTTTCGCCACTTCTACACCCCGTTCATTTATGATAATGCATATCTATTTCCAGATATTTTTTTAATTTGTCCCGCAAGCTCTAATTCTAATAGTGCTTTGCTCACCTGCGCAACGTCCAATCCAGTTTTGTAAACAATATAATCTATGGTACATGATTCGTGATTTATACAAGAATACACCAAAGACTGATTGCTTGCAAGTGATAAATTTTGCGGCGGCGAGGTAGCATTGCTACTAAATGCCGTATTTACAGCCGTTGACGCTTTGAAAAATTTTTCCAAATGTTTTTGTCTTGACAGTGCAAAAATCACGTCAAGGTATGAAGTTACAACGCCAGCTCCTTGTTTTATCAACATATTTGCACCAATGCTTTGTTTGCTTAAAATACTGCCAGGCACAGCCATAACGTCTTTGCCTTGTTCAAGTGCATGGTTTACGGTAGTAAAAGTTCCGCTTTTTTCACCAGCCTCCACCACAATTAATATATCAGAAAGTGCGGATATTATGCGGTTGCGTGCAACAAAGTTCCATCTTTGCGGTCTATATCCAGCTTCGTATTCCGAAACCAGCACGCCATGGCTTGAAATTTTTTTATAAATCTCAAAATTTTCAGCAGGATAACACACATCTACACCGCTTGGCAAAACAGCAATGGTGCGTCCGCAGGCATCCAAAGCACCGCGGTGTGCATGGGCATCAAGGCCCCGTGCCATGCCGCTTACAATTATTACGCCGCAATTTGCCAAATCTTGTGCAAGTTGCTGTGCTACTTTTCTTCCATAAATGCTATTATCCCTTGCGCCAATTATGCCCACGGTCGGCGTGTTGTCAAAATCTTCTCCAATTTCACCTTTGATATACAGCTGCTCAGGAGCATTATCAATATTTTTTAGGCGTGTTGGAAACTGTGAAAAATTCAACTTTTTCATGGTCTTGCTCCTTGCAAAAAGTCTAGGGCTGCTTCCAATGCATCGCTGGGGCTGTGAGCAATGTCAGGCGCAACGCCCACGCCATGGATGTAGCTCATGTCAGGCGTATGAATGGTTATTGCCGTACTGTTTACCGCAAAACCACGGCGCAATGGGATAAGCACCTGCCCGACTGCTTTACCGAATGTGGTTTCGCCTATTGTGGTTACATTGTCCAAGTTAGCTTGCAAAGCAGTAATCATTACTTCTGCTGCAGAGGCGGTCCACCCGTCTTGCAATATCACAATATTTTCAAATTCAAAAAATTGTGAGCCGCTTGCTCTGCGCTCTCTTGTGAAAGGCCAAAAGTCCCAGCGTGCCTGCTCAAAATTCACCACAGCACGCCTTGGTAAAAATAGACCTGCAATGGCTTGGCTTGATGCAAGCTCCCCGCCAGGATTGCCCCGCAAATCTATAATAATACTGTCAAAATTTGCAATTTCACGTCGGTTGCGGTGTATAAAATTTTCCACACTAGGCGAAATATTCGGTATCTTAAGGTACACAATCCCTGAAGCTATTTCAAAAAAGTCTGCTTCGGAGGCTTCTTGCGCTATTCGCTCCTCATGCGCTGCTCTTTGCTGCGGGGTGAATAAAAAAGTATATGGGTCATTACCCGTACTTCTAATTTCCGCAGTAACCAAAGCAATGACAAAATTATCAAAATACCGTGAATACCTGCCTTCTGGGTCAATGCCCAAATGCTCGTAAAACATAGCGTCCAATGTTTCGGTATGAATATAATGCCTAGAAATAAGCGTCTTGAAAATCAAGTAATCGTAATTTACAAAAACGATTGTAAAAAGC
>WRBU01000203.1 GCA_009784355.1 Defluviitaleaceae bacterium | reverse complement strand
TGCTTTCCAAAAACACATTACCTCATCCATGCAGGATTTGCGGTAGCAAAATAACTCGTCAAGCATTTTTGGGCGGCAATATTTACTTTTGTCCAACTTGTCAGCCTTTGGTGTAGCGGTATGGACTTTAAAGAAACAGATATGTTTGCCCCATTAAAGATGTTTTTTGAGGAGCAGGGCTTCGTTGTGAAAGCCGAAGTTAAAGGGCTTGACATGGCGTTGGAGCAAAACGGCGAATTTTGGGGCGTAGAAATGAAAAAAACATTCAACATGACCCTTTTGTACCAAGTCATACAGCGGCAAAAAGCAGTTTCTGCGGTGCTTGTGGCTATTCCGCGTGCGGCATTTGTAAAAAAGCGTGGGAACATTTTACATATTTTAGAAAAATTGTCGATAGGGCTTGTAACTGTTGCAATGGACAGCCCTACGAAAATTGTGGAATGTCATCTTTTGCCAAATATGCCTAGCCAACGAAACACAAAACAATCTCGGGCTATGATTGCAGAATTTAATGGGCGCAACTTTGATGAAAACATAGGCGGCAGCATCCAAACAAAGTTAATGACGGCGTATAGGGAACGTGCCTTGCAGATTGCTGTTATGCTTGATGTTTGCGGGACTGCCTCTGCGCCCCAGCTTGTGCGGGAATACGCCTGCCACGAAAAAGCGTATAGCGTTATGAAGATGAACAGTTACGGGTGGTTTGAAAAGGTTGACAAAGGTATTTTCACTTTGTCCAAAGAGGGAAAAGACGCTTTGCAAGACCCTATATACAGTAAAGTTGTAGAATTTTACAAAAGGAGAATAAATAAATGACACAAAAAGCCGCTTTGGTTTCGCTTGGATGCGATAAAAACACGGTGGACAGCGAAATTATGCTTGGACTTTTGCGAAATGCGAACATCGACATAATCTCTGATTTACCTCAAGCAGACATCATTATCATTAATACCTGCGGCTTTTTAAAAGATTCCGTGGATGAAGCTAGGGAGGAAGTTGAAGCCGCATTTGGCTTTAAACGCAACGGCTCTTGCAAAGTTTTGGTAGTAACGGGTTGTGCTGCGAAGCGGTATCGTGAGGAATTTTTGGCATTAGATGGTGTGGACTTCGTCCTTGGGGTTAGTGAGTACGATAAACTAATACCTACCATAACAGGAAATATAGCGGAGTGTGAGTTGCCACCCCTACATTCTGTGAGAATACCATCCACTCCAAAACATTATGCTTATTTGCGTATTGCCGAAGGATGCGACAGTCATTGCACGTATTGCACCATCCCAAAAATACGTGGAGCGTACACGTCACGCACAATGCCCTCCCTTTTAGAAGAAGCTCAGCGGTTGGCGGATTTTGGAGTAAAAGAATTGGTGCTGGTCGCCCAAGATACCACGCTTTACGGCAAAGATATTTACGGAGAACAGCGGCTTCACGTTCTTTTGCAGGAATTAAGTCAAATTGATGGAATAAAGTGGATACGCTTGCTGTATTGCTACCCCGAGCATATATACGATGAGTTGTTGGCGGAGATTGCGAAAAATCCAAAGGTTTTGCCGTATATTGACCTGCCTATACAACATGCCAGTGATAGAATTTTGAAATTGATGAACCGCAAATCGTCATCAAAGATTTTGATGAGTATCATCAAAGAAATTAAAAGACATGTGCCCGATATTGTTTTGCGAACCACGCTTATAACAGGGTTTCCCAGTGAAACAAAAAGAGATTTTGCACGGCTTTGTGCCTTTATTGAACAAGCAGAATTTGATAGTTTGGGTGCTTTTGCTTACTCACGTGAAGAAGGTACGGCGGCGGACAAACTGCCCGACCACCTTCCCGAAAAAGTGAAGCTGAATAGACAAGAGCAGATAATGTTAAAGCAGCAGGGAATTTCAGCAAGAAAATTGCGGCAAAATATAGGCAAAATTTTTGAGGTTGTGGTTGAGGGCATTGAGGAAAGCGGCGTGTATTTTGGGCGTAGTTATACCCAAGCTCCCGACATTGACGGGATTACATATATATCTAGCGAGCAACCATTAGAAATTGGAGATTTTGTTCATGTGAGGATTACTGAAGCGTGGCAATACGATGTGATGGGGGAAGTTTGTGATGAACCTGCCGAATAAACTAACAATCGGGCGTGTTTGCATGATACCTTTGTTTGTGCTTGCCCTTGAAGGGGTGCGCTTTGGTTGGTACGAACTACCCACGGCACGTATTATTGCTGTGGCGGTCTTTGCACTGGCAGCTTTCACCGATTTTTTGGACGGATATATAGCTCGCAAGCGCAACTTAATTACAGACTTTGGAAAATTTATGGATCCTCTGGCGGACAAAATACTTGTAATGTCTGCAATGGTATACATGGTCTTTTTAGGCGATATTTCGCCGTGGGTGTTAATTATTGTTGAGGGACGGGAATTTGTAATTGCAGGTTTGCGGATGCTGGCAGCACAAAACAACATTGTCATTGCTGCCAATTTTTGGGGAAAGTTAAAGACTATTACCCAAATGACTATGATTTTAGTGGTCTTGCTGGATTTTGACCATGCCCTACTTTATTGTAGCGGCGTTTTACTCATTTATTCTTGTGTCGCCCTCAGCATAATTAGCGGCATAGACTATATTTGGCGCAATAGGAAGGTGTTTTCATGAATACAGCAAAAGAAATTGTTGCAATTTTAACAAAGCGTAAATTAAAAATTGCTGTTGCAGAATCGCTTACGGGCGGGGCTTTATGCGCCGCCATTGTATCGGTTTCTGGTGCATCTGCTGTTATTGACGAGGCAATGGTAACCTACTCCAATGCCGCAAAAATTGCACGGCTTGGTGTTTTACAATCTACTCTAAATACTCACGGCGCAGTTTCTGCCGAGTGTGTTGCAGAAATGGCTGTTGGCATGGCAAAGACCGCTGGTGCAAATATTGGCATTGCAACCACGGGCATAGCAGGCCCAAATGGGGCAACCGAAGAAAAGCCCGTCGGCTTGGTTTATATTGGCATTTGCAATAATAACAAAATAACAACACACAAATTTGATTTTGAGGGGTGCCGCAGTGATGTCATTACCCAAACCACTACCGCCGCATTAAATATTTTGCGAAAAGAATTGGAGGTGCAGTGATGGATTTGCGCTTGTTCCATGTTAGTGAAGAAGCTGATATTGCAAAATTTTCCCCACGAAAACCATCAAGGGATGTTGGCAAAGACGTGGGCTTGGTGTGGTCAATAAATGAAAAATGCTTGCCGAATTTTTTAACGCCTAGGGACTGCCCAAGGGTTACATACCACGCTGGCGAAAAC
>WRBU01000202.1 GCA_009784355.1 Defluviitaleaceae bacterium | reverse complement strand
GGCATTACTTCGATAGGGAAGAAAATCCCGCCAATAGCAAGTAGTCCAAAGAACACGACATATGTTAAACTTTGTGAGCCCTTTGCATTTTTTAGTGCATTTGCAACAAACATCCCAATAAGATAGAACATTATAAATGCCAAAAGCAGCACACCAACGAATAAAGCCCAATTTATATCTGTTATAGATAAGTCAAAGAAGATGACCGACACAGCGATAAATGATGCAGCAAATAAAAGCAGCACACCAACCCTTGAAGCTATTCCTGTAAATATGTATTGCAAGGGCTTGACGGGGGTCATTCTTAATCTTCGTAAAAACTTAATTTGGCGAGTATAGCCATGACTCAACGCAGAATCTGTAAAGCACAGCACCATTGAGGCAACAGTTATAAAAATAGGCAGCGCACCTGCCATCACCTCGCCTCTTGTTTCGGTATCCATTGTACCCGAAAAAATAAATAGTTGCAAGAAAGGCAAACCAAAACCGAAAAATATATTAAGCGGCTCTCTTGCCAGAACCAATAGATGGTATTTTATCATCCCTAATGTCATTTATGCCACAACCTTTCCCATATATTTTTTTACAAAATCTTGTAAGCTATCGCAAGAGTATTTTTCTTTTATTGTGCTTGGTGCGCCGCTTTCAAAAATAACGCCGTCTTTTAGAAAATGCACCATATCGCAAAGAGCTTCGACTTCGTCCATATAATGACTTACAATAAATATGGTTTTGCCTCTTTTTTTGTTAATCATTTTCAAGTATTCTTGCACGTCATCACGTGTGGTCGCATCCAAGCCCGTTGTTAGCTCGTCAAAAATAAGCAGTTGCGGGTCATGGAATAATGAAAGGAGTATGCTTAACTTTTGTCGTTGCCCGCCAGAAATTTTTTCAGAACGATTATTCATTATTGACGAAAGGTCTAAAATATCAATCAGCTCGTTTAAATCAGCTTTTGCTCCGCCGTATATTGACTTCCAAAGGTTAATCACCTCCCTAACTTTTAAACGCCCATCGAATGAAGCATCCTGCAGCTGCACCCCCATGTGGTCAAAAATTTTACTTTCGTCAAAGTCATAGCGCACTATGCCGCTGTTTGCTTTTTTAGCTTTACACACAATGTCTACAATGGTAGACTTTCCAGAGCCGTTTCGCCCAACCAAAGCAGTACAAGAACCCTTTTCAACGGTCAAATTCACTCCTTTTAACACCCGATTATCACCATAGCTTTTTTGTAATCCTTCAATGCGTATCATCATAATGCCCTCCTGTTTGTTTTATGATTGTGATGCTATTATACTGGGTAGTTTTTGCGGTGTCACAGTTTTTCTGCAAGAGGGTGTTTTTTAGATGTAAGATGCAATATTTGCAGGTTGAAATACTTGAAGTAAATTGGGAGTGATGGTATAATTAAAATAGAATGAGGTGAAATAATCAATGCGTGTTGAAATAAAAATTGACCCCGATGTAGCTGAAACTTCTGCCGTTATCTATGCTCCAAAAATGACACCTGAGCTAATGACCTTGGTGGAAGTCTTGGAAGGGGCGCAAGGCAAAACTTCTTTGTTGGTTGCAAAAAATGATGATAAACTATTTGTAATAGAACCCGACCAAGTGGATATTATACGCGCCGAAGGCGGCGAGATAAAAGTGTACAACAACAAAGCGCGAGATTATTTAATAACAAAGCCTCTGCATGAAATTTTGGAGAGCTTGCCAAGCAATTTTGTTCGTATATCAAAGTCTGCTATTGTTAATATTGGCAGGGTAGACCATTTGTCAAGCTCATTTAATGGAACAATGCATATTGTAATGAAAAATGGAATAAATGACTATATTTCAAGAAAATATTTGGGTGATTTCAAAAAACGGCTTGGAATGTGAGGGGGGATGAATATGGAAAAAAAGAACAAGATAAAATTAATTTTGAGCTATTTGTTTGCTGGAATCGGCTGGGGAAGTTTTATGTTTGTAATAAATGCTGTAATAAATGCAATAACCATAGATACCACAGATTTAAATGATGTAGAACGTGTAATTGGATTCTTTGACAACATTCCTACTTACACAATAGGCTATTTCGCAGTAGGTATTGGTTTTTTTGGCACGGCAATTATTTATGAAATAGAGCGTCTATCTTTTGGGTTGAAGTTAATTATTCACATGGTTATAGGCATTGGCGTACTTTTGATTGTTGGTTTTAGTTTTTCGTGGTTTTCATTTGAAAATCCGGTCAACATAATAGGCAATATAATTTTTAGTGCCGCTATGGTTTTCATTGGCTGGACTGTGGCTTACATTCAAAACAAAAAAGAAGTAGAAAGAATTAACAAAGTTCTTGCGGAGAAAAATCACAGAAAACCGCTTGATACTGACTGATTATACAAAAATTTGCCTAGCAAAATACGGCTGGGCTTTTTTGTTGCGAATAGCTACTAATGCTTCGGGAAAAATAATTGAAATGATTATTTGAGGTGAGAGTTATGAGTAATTATGAAACAAGTGATGAGCAGACTTTGGTGCGTCCAAAAAGGTTTTTGTTTGTAGGATTTTTGATACTTATTGTGTCAATTTTGCTTTATTGGGGCGTATCGATGTATAGTGCAAACTCTGTTTGGCAAACCCAGCAGGACATTTTTTTGCAAGAGTCGGTTACGGCAACAACCGAAGTAGAAAGTGCTAAAAAAATACTTCAATCTGCAAATGAAACAAAACAGCGCGAAGCGGTTGTGCCTGTTGGAATAACGTCTGGTGTACGTTTTTATACCGATGGCATAATGGTTTTGGGAATAGGGGATGTTGTTATGGCTTGCGGGCATAGGGCATCCCCAAGCCAAGGCAAGCTAGAAGTTGGCGACATCGTGCAAAAAGTAAATGGCAAGGTTGTTGAGGATATTTCACAGATGGTAAATGCGATAAACGATGCAAATGGTGCAGTTTTGCTCGGCATTATTCGTGATGATACAAGCAAAACTATTGAGGTTACGCCTGTTAAAAGCGGCGATGATGCAATGGTAAAAATTGGATGTTGGGTGCGAGATTCAACTCAAGGGATAGGCACAATTACTTATTACAATCCTCTCACTAAATGTTTTGGGGCATTGGGACACGGCATTATGGATGTAGACACGGGCAGACTGCTCAGTGTGAGCTCCGGGCATCTCTTTAAAGCAAACATCGTGGACATTCGTAAAGGTGAAAAGGGTATGCCGGGCGAACTTATTGGAGAAATTGACCAAAACAGCATTATTGCGGATATAACTAAAAACACAACTCTTGGGTTGTACGGTCAAATTAATATCGACCATATAGACTT
>WRBU01000201.1 GCA_009784355.1 Defluviitaleaceae bacterium | reverse complement strand
GCAATACCCTCATGCCTGCGTGTTTTTTCCACCATGTCAACAATATATCTATTTACATCAGGATGAATGTAAACATTTTGCGCCGCTACCTGCATGGCTTTGAAGCTGTCCATATCGCAAACGGCTTCGATTGACCTAAATGCTTCACCTGTAATGTGTTTTTCTAATATAGCCACATTTTCTTCATGGTTTGGATAGCCCAAATTTAACTGCACCAAAAATCTGTCAAGTTGTGCCTCTGGCAATGGAAAAGTACCTTGTGTTTCAATAGGGTTTTGGGTGGCGATGACAAAATACGGCGTGGGTAAAGGGTATGTAGTGCCATCCACGGTAATTTGACGCTCTTCCATGGACTCCAACAAGCCACTTTGTGTTCGTGGGGTAGCACGGTTTATTTCATCCGCCAATACAATATTTGCAAAAAGCGAGCCTTTGCGAAAAACAAATTCGCCCTCTTTCATGTTATAAAAGTTAATGCCTGTAAGCTCTGAGGGTAAAAGGTCCGGTGTAAATTGCACACGGGAAAAGCCAGCGTCAAAAGTTTTTGCCAAAGCCTTTGCCAGCATAGTTTTCCCCGTGCCTGGAACATCTTCCAAAAGTACGTGACCGCCAGCAAGCATTGCTGAAAGTATCAACTTTACTTCATTAGGCTTCCCAAAAATAACCTGCTCTACATTATCAACAATTTTTTGTCCCAACTGTTGCACTTGCAAAATGTCCATCCTCTCATCACCCCTACTTTTTGCCTATTATACAACACAGAAGGCGTTTGCGCAAGTTTTTTTGATTTTTGATTACATTTCAAAGACATATATTGTCACCCATACGAAAATTATGCTATAATTTGTTTTATAGATAAAGTTAATTATGAGGTAAAATCTGATGGGTAAAAAATACAGGATACAAAATAAAGCATTAAGAATTACCGTGCGAGTAGTCATTATAATAATCGCTGCTGTTACAGTGATTGCCGCCGCTGGGTGGATTACTTTCCGCATCATGGTGCGTCCGCCGGAAATTCCACAAATCCCCATTTCGGGAGGTCAAGAAAATCCATCCGCCAATGAAGGCAGCGAAGATGAGGATGGTGGTTTGGCAAACGAGCAAACTTTGCCCGGTTTTGCTCAGTTTGAAGAACGCAAACCCAATTTTTACACCTTTGTAATATTTGGGCTTACTGAGGGCTTAAACGCAAATACTATAATGGTTGCAGCTTATGACGCAGAAGCAAGGGAGGGTTTTATAGTAAGCATCCCTCGTGATACTTTAATTGACGTACAGCGCACTAACCGCAAAATTGTTTCTTCGTATCCGTCTGGTCGTTTAGGAGGCAGGGGGCATGAGGGCGGCGTAGAGCAAGTTCGGCGTGATGTGCAATCTTTGGTTGGGTTTAGACCCGATTTTTACATCCGTGTGGACTATGCCGCTTTTGTACGTATGGTAGATGCCGTTGGCGGGGTAGAAATTTATGTGCCTTTTCGCATGTACTACAATGACCCATGGCAAAATTTGCACATCGACTTACAGCCCGGGCTTCAACTTTTAAGCGGGGAAGATGCTTTGCGTTTTTCCCGATACCGCACGGGTACGGCAGGGGTTTCCCCGACAATAAGCGACTATCAGCGCATTGTGCACCAACAACAGGTGCTTTCTGCAGTTTTTCAAAGGTTGCTCACACCCGCCTCCATACTGCGTATTCCCGAATTTATAAGCATTTTTAACGAATATATTTATTCAGATTTAACAGCAGGAGAGCTTTTGTGGTTTGCGAACCAAACCCGTCATATAGGCGGTTTGGATGCTTTAAGCACATACACCATACCAATGCTTGGCACAAGCGGCGCACCTTTTTGGTATGAATTTGCAGACCCAGAGGGTATTTTGGAGCTGGTAAACCGCACAATAAACCCGCTTGTGCGTGATATTACAATAGATGATTTACGCATTGCACAATAAAAAGGGGTTGTATATATTTTGAAAAGAAAAATTTTTCTTGTAGCATTTTTACTGACGGTGCTTGTTGTTGCCACAGCTTGTAACGAGTATGCAGAGAGCTTTGAAAACGGAAGCCTTATTACTGCAAGCCAAGCACGTAATTTGATGGAACAAAATCCTTATGCCATTATTTTGGATGTACGTACACAGTCGGAGTTTGATGCCCTTCATATTCCTAATGCGATACTTATTCCTAATGAAATGCTTGGACTTCAAGAATGGGACGCCTTGTCCGACAAAGGTGCATTGATATTGGTGTACTGCCGCAGCGGTTCACGAAGCGAGCAATCTGTCCGCTTGCTTGTTGCCATGGGATACACAAATGTTTTGGATTTTGGCGGCATTTTAAGCTGGCCGTACGAAATTATTAGCAACTAACATTTTTCACCCCTTGTCCGAATAAATTGGACAAGGGGTGATTTGCATTGAAAACTAAAAACAAAGTTATACGTGTGGCTTTGCCTGCATTTGTAGCTGGCTTAAATATTTTAATTGTAATTTATCCCGCTGTTGCTTTATCAGCGGCACAGCGGGGGCTTTCTTTGTGGTTTAATAGTGTAATGCCGGGGATTTTGCCTTTTGTTATTGGGGCAAATTTATTATTGGCTTTGGGGGCGGCAAATTTTTTGGGCATTTTTTTATCGCCTGTAATGAAAAGGCTGTTTAAAACATCGGGGCGTGGTGGTTTTGCGCTTGCAATGGGGCTAATTTCAGGATACCCTGTCGGTGCAAAAATTGTGTCCGAAATGCGTAGCAAAGGCGAGCTTGGCAAGGTTGAAGCGCAGAGATTGCTCGGTTTTACAAATAACGCTGGCCCATTATTCATTTTAGGGGCCGTCGCCGCTGGAATGTTTGGCTCTGTAGCTTTGGGGTATTTTTTGCTTGCAGCACACTATATAGGAGCGTTGTCTGTTGGGCTTATAATGCGAATTTACGGTGCAAAACACGACAAACGCCCGCAAAAAGAAAATTTGCAACCCATTGCGGTGTTTTCCCGACCAAAAGAATCCTTTGGACACATTTTAGGCGGTGCTGTTAAAAATGCTATGGAAACCATGCTAATAGTTGGTGGTTTTATGATGCTTTTTTCCGTGGTTTCCGCACTTTTAGGTCAAATTTTGCCTTTAAATTCACAAACCCACTCCGCAATTTTTAGCGGTATTATAGAAATGACAAATGGCATAGGCAGTTTAAGCGAACAAGG
This sequence comes from Defluviitaleaceae bacterium, assembly GCA_009784355.1. GTDB lineage: Bacteria > Bacillota > Clostridia > Lachnospirales > WRAX01 > WRBJ01. The sequence goes on along the minus strand of WRBU01000201.1, from coordinate 123 downwards.
TACAAGCCGTATAATTGTGGCGGCTGTAGCCGCTTTGCTATCCTTTGGCGGACTGTCAATTCTTTTTCAAAGCCTAAATTTTATTAGCAAAACAGACCTCAATACTCCAATTTACATCCTTTG
>WRBU01000200.1 GCA_009784355.1 Defluviitaleaceae bacterium | reverse complement strand
TATTGTGATAAGCCAAGTATACCATAACAAAAGCGCAAGCGCAAGCACCAAAAAAAGGTTTTGTTTTGAAAAATCGTATGTGTGCAATTATCATTTCGTAGGGGTTGCCGCCCTCGGCAACCCGTGAATTGGCAATACCCCTGCGGGTCGCCGAGGGCGGCGACCCCTACGAGTTCTGCAGCGGGTTTAGCCTTGACATCCCCCTTTGTTTGTTGTAAAATACACGCAAGGGGGGATTTTAAATGTACACCGCTTTATATAGAAAATTGCGCCCGAGAGCTTTTTCGGATGTTGTTGGGCAACAGCATATTGTAAGGACATTGACCAACCAAATTATACATAACCGTATTAGCCATGCCTATTTGTTTTGCGGCGTGCGTGGCACGGGCAAAACTAGCTGTGCTAAAATTTTTGCACGTGCTGTAAATTGCATTGCGCCCCAAAATGGTGAAGCCTGCGGCACTTGCTCGCCTTGCAACGACATTTTGCGGGGGTTGAGCATGGATGTTATTGAAATTGATGCCGCCAGCAATAATGGCGTGGATAATATTAGGGACTTGCGTGAAGAGGTGCGCTATCCGCCCAGCGGGAAGTATAAGGTTTATATTATTGACGAGGTTCATATGCTCTCGGGCGGGGCGTTTAACGCCTTGTTAAAAACCTTGGAAGAGCCGCCGCCGCAGGTCATTTTCATTCTTGCCACCACCGACCCGCAAAAAATCCCCGCAACCATCCATTCCCGCCTCATGCGCTTTGACTTTCACCGCATATCCCAGCGGGAAATGTGTGATGCCTTGCAAGGGTATGTGAATGAAGAAGGTATTGACATTGCAGGTGATGCCCTTGAATATGTTGTGCGCATTGCGGATGGCTCTATGCGTGATGCTTTGAGCCTTTTAGACCGTTTGGCGGGGCTTTATTTTAACGAGCAAATAACATTGGATGGTGCGCTTGATGTAACGGGCTCTATGTCCACAGTTTTTTTTTGGCAATTATACGACGCACTTGCGGGTGGTAAAGCCGCCTTAATCCTTGATATTATTGAAGAAATTTCTGCAAGGGGGCGGGACTTTGCCCAGTTTGCGGACGAATTTTTGGGGTATTTGCGCAATATAATGCTGGAAAATCCCACGGAAGTTTTGCCCCTTATCGCTCATTTTGCGCAAGTGTCAAAAAATGTTAAGCAAGCGGGGTCAAATGCAAGGCTTGCGCTTGAAATTGGGTGTATTGGCTGGACTGTCGGGGGGGATAATGCAGTCGGGATGCGGGATGCCGCCCTCGGCATCCCCTACGAAATATCTCCGCAACCCGTAGGGGCGGATGTTCCCAGCCGCCCGCAACCCGACCTGCAAACGCCCGAGCCAAAGGTTATTCCCCCACAGCCTGAAACAGCAAACTCACCCGAAAATTGGGCGGATTTTGTGGGCTCGCTTGAACCCTTTTTATCATCCTTTGTGAAACAAGCCCGCCTTGGGGACTTGCAAGACGACAAAGTATATTTGGTTTGTGAGGACGGCAACACGGGCTTGCAAGGGCAACTTGTACGCAAACAAAACATACTTGCCGAAAAATTGGGCAAAGAGATGGTCATTACCACAGCAAGCGAGTTTAACAACCTGTATGTAAACAAGTTTGGCAAAGAGCAGGAAGCCGACCCTGTTGTAGATAAGTTGCGGGACGTGATAGATTTTGATATTGTTGTGAAATGACGGGGTCTCCTACGATATATTGTATAAAACATCCAAAAAATGCCAATGCTTCTTTAAGTAAGCACAAATTTAGTCCGAAACAATTTCATAGCAGTGTTTTGGAGAAAACCACTCCAAAACCAAGGGATAGGCGGCAGACGTTTTTGCCCTGCTCTTGGGCAAAAACTGTCGAGAGCCGTGCGCGTATGAAATTGATTTCGGAGTTAATCTGTGGTTACATAAAACGGAAAATTTCCGAGATAAGGAAGCGATTTTTATGAAAAGATTTTTATATGTAGGTGTTGCCTTGATGATAGCAACCCTATTGTCTTTGGGCGGAATAATGGTTTTTTCGCTTTTGGCAGACCGTGGGCATACGGGTGTTGCTCACCAAAGCCACGAGGTTTTTACAGAAGATGATGCCCAAAAAGGCATCACGCCCACCAAAGGAGCCTATGCTGAAATTTTGGAAAATGCAGATGGGGTATACCGTATATTGCCAAACACTATTATAATCTACGACATATACCAACCTGCCACACATGAATACGAGCGCACCCACGAGCATCCCTCGCCATTTTTATTAGGGCTTGCCCTCCACGAGCTTGCAGAAATTTTGCCCGACTGGCAAATATTGTATTTTTCGCCAGAGCAAGTCCATCTGCGTCAAGGTGCTGACTTTTTCACCCGTCAATATATAATTTCGGCTTATGAAGGGTTTGTAGCGATTTTTTATGACAACGGCTACGGCGAAACCGTAAAAGAGATGACAAACCGCCCCGTATCTGCCCTTGCACCCGCAGAGCAAAGGCGGCTTGCAGAGGGCATAGAAGTAACGGGCAATGACGAGTTGATGCGTGCCTTGGAAGACTTTGGGTCATAGTGCATAATTTTTTTATATCACGCACAATATATTCCATGAGAATTTTATCCGAGCCCAGCCTAAAATGCTTTTTATACGACCTACGCAACGCTGCTTCGTTTTTGCGTAGCCAGTTGCCAAAAAACATCCATTTTATTAATGCGGACAGCTTTTACTTTTACCTCAACCTTGCATACCCCCAAAAAAGTGCGCAAATACGGGTTTTGATGAGCGTGTTAGAGCCGTACGTTCCGCTTATACTTTCAGAGGCCAGCCTATATTCCCTGTTTGATGCCTATTCTTTGGGTGACATGCCGCAATTATTGGTTTTACAGCAAAACCTTGATGCACGTTCAAAGCTCCTGTTTATAAATTCCGCAATAGATGCCACGGAGGAACATTGGCAAAGTATAATGGATACATGCCTAGCAATCCGTAAACAGATGTAGGGGCGGACACGAGCATTGCACCAGCAATGCGGGGCTGCCGCCCGTTGTCGGTTGGCAAAACATATATCCAAGTCGGGATGCGGGCGGCAGGTTGCCGCCCCTACAAGTACAGCACAAATATCTAATTCCCCTATATATATTTCTGCTGTACATGCTGTACATGCTGTCATTTTTCCTAATTTGCAATTATCAAATTAATTAAAAGAAGTAATAAAACCGCAATTAAAATGGGTCTTATAATTTTAGGGCCTATTTTTATTGCAAGGGATGAGCCAAGCACATTGCCAGCTATGCCAAAAATTGCGGCGGGGATGGCAAGGGCAAAAACAACCTGC
>WRBU01000199.1 GCA_009784355.1 Defluviitaleaceae bacterium | reverse complement strand
GAACTGTTCCATAATTGATTTGAGTGCAAATATCTTCAACTCTATGCGTTGGCACTTTAGACAATATTTTTCCAAATTCTTCATATTTTGGCTGGTAGTATTCCGCATCAAGGCGACCGCTTGTACCAAAGCTGTCCGCAAAAGACTTTACAGCAACAGCCTTGGTTGACGGGGCAAAATCCGACATACCTAATTCATCCAACAGCATCTTCTCTGCTGATTTGTACAACTCTATTGACTTAACACCACTGTATTCAAATAAATCATATACAGATGTCAAGAGTTTTTTAAATTTTTCAGAAAACTCAAAAATAGGCAAGTCTTTGATGAGCGTTATCGTTAAGTGAGGCTGTACGGATTGAGAGCTAGATTTAACCATAAGGTCATACATAAATTTTGAACAAAACAACAAAAACAAGGATACGTAATTATCTCGACTCATTTTTGAGGAGTTAATAAAAATTAAATCTCTTGTTGCATAAGAATCTCTCTTAATTAGTCCTGCTCTTGCAATCGTTCCGCCTTTCGTTAAAACAATATCTCCTGCCTTACAAAGTTTTAAGGTTTCAAAACCAGCACCCATTTTTGGTATTTTTACACAATTCTCATAATCAACTTCATTTTTAACATCGGCTACGCGAATAAATGGAATTTCACCGCAATTATAGAACGGCTCAAGTGATGGATAAAAAGCACTTGCGTCTGCTGTTAATCCCATATCAAGCAATTTTGTAAAGGAGTGTGGGTTTTTATTTATCAATTCGTCGTATCGCAAATACCGCTTCAAAAAATATTCGCTGTCAATTCTGAATGTAGAAAGTTCGCTTGTTTTAGACAGTATTATCTCCGCCGCTTCCAGCCCATCCATCAACGCCGCATATCGCTTTTCGTCAAAAGATGGGCCTACACGAAAAAACTAAACTTCTCCCGCTTTGCAAACTCGATAAACGCTTCCGCTATGCCGTCTTGGGTCAGTCCGTCGTGGTTGTAAAGGTCGTGGTCTACAAATACGTGGTTGTGGTTGTCCAGTCTTTTTTCGCCTGTTTCGTCCCGCACGTAAATTTTTTCGCCGCTGTTGTCTTTACTGGGCTTTTGCATTGTAGCAAAAAATATCGGGTAGTCCTCTACTTTTGGGCATAGCAAGGCATCCCACTTTTGCACAAACAGCACGCTTGTTTTTGTGCCTGTGTGGGGTTTAAACACATTGCCGTGCAAGCCAACAACAGCAAGAATACGGCAACGCTCTGCAATATATTCACGAATACGCTTGTCGCTGCTGTTATTAAAGCGTCCCTGCGGCAACACCACCGCCATTCTGCCGCCGGGCTTTAAAAAGTTTAAGTTGCGCTCTATAAATAAAATATCACGCCCTACTTTGGTTTGACTTTTGCCTTTGTCGTTTTTTCCAAGGTCGTAACGGGCAAGCATGTTGCTTTCTTTAATATCCCCCGCAAAAGGGGGGTTCGCCATTAACAAATCAAATTGAAAACTAGAAAAGTCACTAACGCCTTTTGTGCGGAATTTTTTAAAACGGGCAAAACCCTTGCTGTAATTGTCAATCCATTCGTCTTGCTTTGTTATTTCGTCCCATCGTGTGTAGTCAAGGGTATTAAGGTGCAATACATTTGTTTCGCCGTCCCCTGCAATAAGGTTTAGGGTGCGGGCAACCCGCACGGCTTTCTCATCAAAATCTATTGCGAATATGTTGCTGTTTACGTAGCTTGTTTCACGCTCTGTCCGCTTGTCTGTTGTAAAGCCTTCCCGCACGGGCAGTCCAAGCTCTTCCCGAATTGTGTTCCAAACATGGAAAATTGCGTGGACAGTAAAGCCGCTGCTGCCAGCCGCTGTATCTATCACGCTTTCGCACTCCTGCGGGTTCATCATTTTAACACACATGTCAATAACATATCTGGGGGTAAAATATTGACCTTTTTCTCCTTTTTGCGACTTGCCCATTAAGTATTCAAAGGCATCGTCCACCACATCCATATTGTTGTTAAACAATTTTACATCTTGCAAAGATGCCACACAAACTGCCAAATGCGAGGGTGCAAGGGTTATGCGTTCGCTTTCTCCAAAAATGCCTACCCATTTGTCCTTTGCAGAATTAAACAACTTTTCAATTTTTTCTTTCAATTCGCTGTCCGTGTCGCCGCTGTTGCGAAATTGCAAATAATAGTTTTGGTCATTTGCGCCCACCATCTCATCGTACAGTTTTGAAAAAATTAGCTTAAAAATTTCTTCAAATGCGTCCACACCAGCATTTGCCAAAACCTCGTCCTCTGCATCCACGATAATTTCACGGAGCGAGCGTTTTTCATTTGCTATCTTATCACGCTTTTTAAGGTCTTCGTATGTAACACGCTCGTTAAGCACGTCTGACAGTCTTTCGGCGGCATTTGGAATATTTGGTATTGGTTCAAAATAATTTGGGTCTTTGCGGTGGTATGTGGAAATTTGCTGTCCATTTGTCCACACTGCCATTTGCGCACCTGTTGCATTTGTGTAACTTCGTAGCTGCTCTTTACCGTCTTTAAGTTTTGGTTTTTTAACCTCTACAATTATGTATTCGGAATTAGGGCTTAATTTGTCCATTATAACAATGTCTGCACGCTTAACCTCTTTTCCAAAGCTAACGCTGTGTTCTACCCGCAAAAGATTTGTAGGGTAGCCGTATCCGTTTATAAGGCGGCACAAATAAAGTTGACGCACAAACTCTTCTGGCGTGAGTTTGATTTCTTTGTTGCGTACAAAGCACGATATGTACGGCACTTGCTTGCCCTTAACATCACGCAAAACAATTTTTGCTTCAACTGCCGCAATTTCACTTTCGTTAAACAACGACACACCATAGTTCGTATTTGCCAAAATATCTTTATAATGCATATTTTTGTCCCCCGCATATTTTCTTTTGCTTATTATACATCATCGTGTCAAAAATAGCAAATAAAAGGCGAAGCAGCGCACAAAGTGCGCAAGCATCCGCCTTAAGTTTCTAAATATTTATACAATTTCTCTAACGCTTTTTTCTCAATACGAGAAACATAGCTGCGGCTTATACTCATAGACCGCCCTATTTCCCGCTGTGTAACTTCCTTGCCGCCTGCCAATCCGTAACGCTTCATAATAATGTCTTGTTCACGGGTATCCAGAACTTTCATGGCATCGTATAGTCGCTCCACTTGTATTTTAAGCGACACGGTATCGCAAATATTGCAATCGTCGTCCGCCAGCTTATCCTCCAATGTAATTTTATTGCCCTCCCTATCCGTGCCAATAGAGTCTTGTATAGACAAATCGCCGTTAAATTTCTTGGTGGCACGTAAAAACATTCGTATTTCATTT
>WRBU01000198.1 GCA_009784355.1 Defluviitaleaceae bacterium | reverse complement strand
GGCGGCAACGGAAGATATGTAGTGCGTGTTTTAGAAGCAGTTGGCGGAGGTAGGTTTGCTGTAGCTAATACCGTCAATATTGACCTTACGCTAACCAACGAATTTGCACCATTTTTACGTCCTAACCAGTTCGTAAATTTTGATGCTAGGAGTACGGTTGTTGCACTTGCAGCAGAGTTAGTTTTTGACTCTAATAATGTTTTAGAAAGTGTGCAGAGCGTTTACAACTGGGTTGTAGAAAATATAACTTACGACACAGAGCTTGCCCGCACTGTGCAGTCAGGGTATGTCCCAGATTTAGAAAGAGTATTAGAAATTAGGCGCGGAATATGCTTTGACTATGCATCGCTTATGACAGCAATGCTCAGAAGCCAAGGAATTCCCACACGTCTTGTTATTGGGTATGTCGGAGATGTGCGTCATGCTTGGATAAGCGTTTACTCCGAAGGCTCTGGCTGGATTAATAATGTTATACAATTTAACGGCAACACTTGGAGAATCATGGATCCGACTTTCTCTTCAACAGGAAATCAGAGCGAAGAGGTTAGAAATTTTGTCGGAACTGGCGCAAACCACAAGCAAACCCATGTTCATTAAAAATTAATTTATTAAAATCAAAACACATACTTTAAAGTTATTGCCAGAAATTGGTAATAACTTTAAAGTTATTGTGTTTGTAAATGGAGGATTAAAAATGAAGCGCAAGAACCTTACGAACACATATTTATCAACACTATGCTTGGAGATGTCAATGCTTTTAAACGCAGGTATCACCATACAGCACGGTATTGGTATTATGTTGGACGACGAGCCAGACAAAAATGCACAAAAAGTTTTGCAGACTTTGGCGGACAAGTTAGATGGCGGCACTCCACTTTCTGTTGCCGTTACACAAAGCGGCTATTTCCCGTCTTATATGGGGAATATGATAGAAATTGGTGAAAAAACAGGGCGTTTGACCGAAACCCTAAAAGCCCTTTCAGAACATTATCAAAGACAAGAAAGACTCGCAAATTCTATACGAAGTGCGGTTACTTACCCCGCTATTTTGCTTGGCATGATGATTGTGGTTGTTTTGATACTAATTGTTCAAGTTTTGCCAATTTTTAATGATGTTTTAGGGCGGATGGGCACACAAATGTCAGCTTTTGCTTCACGACTTATGGATTTTGGTAATTGGTTTAGAGGTGCTTCTATCGTTATTGCAGTTGTTACTCTTTCGATTTTTGTTATTGCATTTTTAATATGGGTCATCCCAAGCATAAGAAACGGAATAATTAAAAGTTTTAGAAAAAGATTTGGTGCAAAAGGGCTTTTTGGGCGTATTGCGGCTTTTCAATTCGTTTCGTCTTTGTCCCTTGCAGTTTCTAGCGGTCTTGGCGTTGAAGATTCAATAGACCTTGCCGCCTCTTTAAATAGCGACAATGAAACATTAAGCAAAAAGTACGATAAGTGCCGCACCCTTTTGAATGAAGGAAGCAATCTTGCCGATGCTTTGCGTGAATCTGAAATTCTTTCCGTGCGTGATGGCAGGCTTCTTGCATTAGGCGACCAAAGCGGTATGGCAGACAGCACCATCGCAGAAATTGCAAAAAGAAGCGACACATCAATACAAGACGAAATTGCAAATGTTGTAGGCCGCATAGAGCCAACACTTGTTATTACAACATCGGCTATTGTAGGCATTATACTTCTTTCGGTCATGCTTCCGCTTATTGGGATAATGACTTCGATTGGATAAGGGGGTACAAAAATGCAAAGACGTGTTTTTAAAAAAAATCCCTTCCATGCTATAATTTCCGGTGTGGCACCCTTTCTATTTTCGGCTTTAATTATTGGTGCATTGTTTTTTGGTTTTAACGCAGCCGAAGAATCAAGCAGAGCAGAGGGAGTGCGACTTTTAGAAGAAACAATTATGCGGGTTGCCATCCACAGCTACGCAGTTAATGGTCATTTTCCTGAGAGTATAGAATATATTATCGAAAATTATAACGTTTATGTTGACAGGAGTAGATTTTTGGTGCATTACCAAGTGTTTGCTTCCAATATGTTGCCAGACATTATGGTTTTTGAGCTTAATTAAGGCGGTATATTATGATTAAGGAATTTAAAAACAATAGTAAAATTGACAGTGCGTTCGTCCTTATGGTTTTTTTAGTATTTGCCATTTCGATATTTTTGGTACTTATTTTAAGCGCAAGTACGTACAGCAATATGAATGAGGTTTCACAAGAAGGCCAAAACGAGCGCATCGCATTGTCGTATATAAGAACAAAAATTAGAAACGCCGATACCATTGGGGCTGTGTCCCTAGAAGACTTTTATGGAGTGCCTTCGCTTGTAATTTCTGAAAATATAGAGCAGCGTGAATTTATAACACGTATTTACTTTTATAATGGCTGGCTTTATGAGATTTTTCACGAAAGGGGTATTCATTTTTATCCCCAAGATGGTATAAGGCTTTTAGAGATTAGTGCTTTGAGTTTTGAAGAGGTTGAAAATGGGCTAATACAAGTCAGTACCGATTTTGGCAGCACATTGATTTTGCCGCGTAGTTCGGCACAAATAGAAAGCGGGGTGTTGGAATGGTAAAGCGTTCACGTTCCACACTTTTATTAATAGAGCAAATTATCGTCATTGCAATATTTGCTTTTTGTGCCGCTGTTTGTGTCAATATAATTGTGTCATCATACGTTATGACAACAAATGCGGTACAAACCAGAAATGCCTTGTCTGTTGCAGAAAGTGCCGCCGAAAGTTTCAAGGCTTTTGAAGGAAATACGGACAGAATTTTTAACCTATTAGGAGAACCAAACAGCGGACATGCAACCAACGACACACTTGTGGTGCATTTCAACGAAAATTGGCAGCCTAGTAGTCCATCCGACGCTTTTTTTGTTTTAAATCTTACAATACAAGATGACGGCGGTGCTGTTATTTTTGGAGAGGTTGTAGTTACAAAAATTGATGGCAATGATACTTTGGTAGAGTTAAGTGTTGCTGTAAGGAGGGCGTTTAGATGAACAAAGGTGGCATCGGAAGTGCTTCTATAATGCTTGTTTTCGTAGTGTTGTGCCTTACAATTTTTGCCATTATTTCTCTTTCACCCGCTTTAACAGACCGCACCCTAGCAAATGCCGAGGTGCAACTGGTGCAAGATTTTTTTGCGGCTGATACATTAGCAGAGCAGGTTTTAGCCGAAATTTTGGCATCGTATGAAGTACCTGAAACAATTATGGGTATTGAAGTGCAATCTCATTGGAGTATGGAATTATTTTTACTAATGACCTCCTTTATAGTCCCGATTAACGAAACAAAAATTCTGCATGTAGAGGTTGGTTTGGATTTTGACAGCTATCAAATT
>WRBU01000197.1 GCA_009784355.1 Defluviitaleaceae bacterium | reverse complement strand
CACCTGCAATAAACCAAACGGTGAGATTTCATGGAGCATTTAGCGGACAACAAAGCGGAACAATGCTTCGGGCATCTGTTCGAGTTGATTTTTTGGATATTGGTACATTCCACAATATGATGGAGGTTAATATTTCTTCGCAGTTTGGCGATAGTGGTGCGGCTCTCATACATAATAATACTCGTAATATAGTAGGTACTTTGGTTGGCGGGCATTCCGAACAACGACTAGCGTTTTTCTCACCTGCTATCGAATATCAATTTAGATAATTGGTTTATTCTAGCACAAATAGCTCGGCAAGTCCGCTTCCAACATTTCCATTTGATTTATATTCCCGTCATCCATTGGGGTGGCGGGTTTTTGTGTATAGCCACTAACCACCTTCTCGTTCTATGTGCGGAGATTTAGTGATATAATAATATTGGAACATGATACAAGGGGGCAATTTTATGACCGAAGAAAGGCGGAATAGCACAAGACATAGATTAGTGGTAGATAAGAGGGAAAGTGTGCACATTAGCGGGGTTTTGGATGTGATTTCGTTTGACGAAGCGCAAGTGATATGCGAAACAGACATGGGGGTTTTAATACTTTCTGGGTTTAATTTGCATGTAAAAAGCCTTAATCTTGAAAGTGGTGTGTTGGAAATTTTTGGCGGCATTGAGGGAATAAACTACGAAAATGACGTTCCTGCGGTGGGGCATCACAAAAAGAAATCAACAATGCTAAAAAAAATATTCAAGTAGGTGTTTGATATGGAGCATTTCTTGTCAAGTCAAGCGGGTATTTTTTTGACGCTTACATTATGCGGATTTTTGCTGGGCCTGTTATATGATTTTTTTCGCATTGTACGTAGAGTCCTAAAAATCAGTAAAATTTGGACTGCAATACAAGACATTTTTTATTGGGGAATTGCGATTTGTTTTGTCTTTGTTGTGCTGATGTTTACTAATTTTGGTCAGATACGGGGATTTGTATTTTTAGCTGCTGTTTTGGGTGTTTTGGTCTACTTTCTCTCGGTCAGCCCAAAAATATTGCCGATTGGCGCAAAGGCTAGTCAAAAAGTCGTAGATTGCACAAAAAATAGGGCAGCGGCGGCAAAAAACAGCTTGCGGCAATACAAAAAATATGTTATGATAAAAACCAAAGAAAAGGTCGCATTGTACAAGGGAAGAAAAAAGGATGACAAAGCAAACTGCAAGTAAAAATGCAAAAAACCGCAATGTTTTGGTTGGGGCAAAAATATTGCTTCAACTTATTTTGCTTGCCGCAATTATCGCCGTTTTCATTTTTGCAGCGGCATCCGTTTTAAACCGTACGTCTGATGTCAATGCTGAAATAGCGCAGGTGCAAGAACAAATTAACACCGAAATAACAAGGCAAGAAAATATAGAACATTCGATGAATTATCAACACAGCATTAGTTTTATTGAAGACATTGCCCGAAGGCGGCTTAACTTGGTTTATCCTGACGAAATAATTTTCATAATTACAGATTGAGGTGGAAAATATGCATGAGATTAAAATCGCAAATGATATTGCGGAGAATTATCGGATTTTGCACGATACGATTAAAGGGCATATTCAGTATGAACAAGACCTCATTGCAAACTTTGCTAATATTGCGTCGTTTATTTACTGCACCCTACCTGATGTAAGCTGGGTCGGGTTTTATTTGCGCAAGGGCAATGAGCTTGTGCTTGGACCATTTATGGGTAAGCCTGCCTGTACTCGAATTGCCATTGGAAAAGGGGTTTGTGGATATGTAGCAGAATCCGAAGAAATGGTTGTTGTGCCGAATGTACACGAATTTGAAGGACATATTGCCTGTGATTGGGACACCAATTCTGAAATTGTGCTTCCGCTTCTTAAAGACGGCGAGTTTTTTGCGGTGCTTGACCTCGACAGTGCGTCTTTTGACCGATTTAAACAAGAAGATGTGGACGGATTGACGAAAATTGTACAATCTATTAATGAATATTTAGATACTTTGTAGCCAAAGGATGATACAAATGAATGGATTAGAGATTTTAAAGCAGCGTGGCTTTATTGCACAAATGACGCATGAGATTGAAATGACGGAGCTTTTTGATAATCAAAAGGTAGTTTTTTATTGTGGGTACGACCCAACGGCAGATAGTCTGCATATTGGGCATTATCTAACTTTTATGGCTTTGGCATGGCTGCAGCGTTTAGGGCATGTGCCCATCGTTTTGCTGGGCGGTGGCACGGGTATGGTTGGCGACCCCGACAAAGCAGACAAAATGCGCCCCATGATGGGCATTGACGAAATCGACCACAATGTGGCGGCATTTAAGCGTCAAGCCGAAAAATATATCGACTTTTCTGACGGCAAAGCAATTTTAGTAAACAATGCCGAATGGCTTCGTGCGCTTAATTATGCTTCTTTTATACGTGAATACGGCGTGCATTTTTCTGTAAACCGTATGCTTGCCGCAGATAAATACAAAACGAAGTTTGAAGGCGAGGGCTTGAACTTTTTAGAGCTTAACTACCAAATTATGCAAGCATACGACTTTTTGGAGCTTAACCGACGTTTTGGATGTATTGTGCAAATTGGAGGCAACGACCAATGGAGCAATATTATTGCAGGAGTAGACCTTATACGTAGGGTTGACCAAAAACAGGCTTTCGGCATGACTTTCACTCTTTTAGAAAAGTCCGACGGCACAAAAATGGGCAAGACAATGGGCGGTGCAATATGGATTGACGAAACAAAAACCAGCCCCCATGAATTTTACCAATACTTTCGCAATTTAGATGACGAGTCTGTGAAAAAAACCATGTGCTTTTTAACTTTCTTGCCCATGGAACAAATTGAGGAATTGTGCGCAGAAGCTGGCGAGAAAATGAACCGAGCCAAAGAAGTTTTGGCATACGAGGTTACAAAAATTGTGCATGGCGAAGCAGAGGCTGAAAAAGCGGCGGGTAGCCGTGTGGTGGAAGTAGCAGTAGCAAATGATGTTTTTGGAAATGGCATGAATATTCTTGACCTTTTGGTGGAAACAAAACTCACTCCGTCAAAATCGGAAGCCCGCAGAAATGTCCAGCAAGGCGGCATTATTGTTGGTGGGGCAAAAATTACTGACCCGTCGCATATTGTTAGCGTGTCAGATTTTACTGACGGCGGCATTATTGTGCAAAAAGGCAAAAAAGCTATTGTGCGAGTTGTTATTGAATGATGCCTATGGAAGTGGGGATAGCGTGTTCGGCAATATAAAACGAAGATTTTATTTTCGTCCGATTGTGTCAAGCATTGTGGCAACCTTAATTTTATTTATTGGATGGTATATTTTAAGTGTTGTTTTTCTTAGAAGCGCATTAGACCCCATTGTGCACCGTTATATGGACGGAACAATACGTGCCATTG
>WRBU01000196.1 GCA_009784355.1 Defluviitaleaceae bacterium | reverse complement strand
TTAGGCTCAGTTTTGATATAGCTAAACCCGATTATAACACAATGCACCGCCGCTTTACCCTTTGCCTCGTTATCCCATCTAAAAGTAGGCACACCAAAGTTTATGTATATACCCCTCTTCATCAAAGGCTTCCATAAAATGGCTGGCTGTTCGCCTTGTGATATGGAGTTGGTGGAAACAAGAGCAGTCTTAATGCGGGTGCTTTCCATATAGTCGGCGGCTTTTTTATACCACGCCGTTACATAGTCCAAATTGCCAATCCCTTTTACTTTGCCAAAAATGTGGTTCATATCTTCTTTTTGTTGGGCATTCATTATTCTTGCTCCTAAAAATGGCGGGTTTCCCAAAATATAATCCACTTTTTCGGGCGGCAGGTTGCCGCCCTTACATGTGATGGTTTCCCAGTCAATTCGTAGCGCATTTGCGTGGATGATGGTTGCTGTTTGTTTTAGCGGCAGGTTGTAATGGGGGATGGCGAACATGTCCCAAACCTTCATATTCATTTGGTGGTCGGCAAGCCACATGCCTACTTGTGCAATTTGGCATGGGAAGTTTTCCAGCTCTATGCCGTAGAATTGGGTTATGTTTACTTTTAGCATTTGGGCGGCATCAAGGCGCATTTGGTGGACATTTGTTTTCATTTCAAGGATGGCAAGCTCGAGCTTTCGCAGGGCAATATAAGCAACAATGAGGAAGTTGCCGCAACCGCAAGCGGGGTCGAGGAATTTAAGGTTTGCAATTTTGTTGTGAAAAGCGTCTAGGGCTTGCTCGCTTGTTTTTGAGCGTTCAAATTCTGCCCATAATTCGTCCATGAATAGGGGGTTTATTAGCTTGTTGATATTGTCTTCGTCGGTGTAATGCGCCCCAAGTTCCCGCCTCTGCTTATCATCCATTACCCCTTGAAACATTGCGCCAAAAATGGCGGGCGAAATGCTTGACCAGTCAAAGTCAATGCAGTCCATAAGCAAAGAGCGCATTTTTTGGTTAAATTCGGCTGGCGGCAGTGGGTTTTCAAATAATGTGCCGTTTATGTAGCGGAAATTGTCGTAAAGGGCTTTAAGATGCGGGCGTTTTGCACGTACGTCATCAGGGGTGTTTAAAATTTCAAAAAGCTGGAAAATGTGGAAAGAGAGGTCGCTGCCGTCTTCTTTTGTTTGCTCCACATACCTATATAGGCTGTCTTTCGCAAAAATATTTGTGTCGTCTGCAAACATGCAAAAAAGCAGGCGCACCAAATAAAGCTCCAAATTGTGTCCGTCGTAACCAAAGGATTTTAAGCCGTCGTGGAGTTTTGCCATTTTTTCGGCGGCTTTGCTGTCAAGCACCAGCCCGTCGCCTCGGTCTCTTTCTGTTTCATATCCCGCAAGGTCTGCAAATTTTCGCACATGCTTGCGAAGGTCTTTGGTTTTAAACTTCCACATGTCGTTGGTGGAGCGGCGTGAAAGCCAAATGTTTTCAAAATCGGACACCACCCAAAGGTCGGGGACATCCTCGGGGGCAAGGCTATGCATGTATTCCCGCAGTTGCTCCAAAGCATCCGTTAGATTTTCGCCCTTTGACTTCATTTCAATGGCAATTTTTCCACGCCACAAATAGTCAATCCATTTTGTACTGCTCTCAATTTTGGTTTTTTCTTCAAAAGTGCCGACTGTGCGGGCATCTTGCGTGCTAAACACACGAAGCAGCCCCTCCATGAAGCCTTGCCCGTCCTGTTTTTCACTCGTTGCGCCACGCCAGCGTTTTCCAAACGCCATTGCGTTTTTTTCTATTTCATTCCACAATAGTCTCACGTATTTTCCTCCTCTATCTTTTTTGTAAGGCGCACAACTTCACAATTAGCGTTTCTACGGCAAGTACGTCTGGTATTTCTCCGCTTTTAATTGCAAAGTCGGTTTCGAGGCAGTTTTCAAATGCAGACAGCATTTGGTCTTTTGTAAATTTGCGGCTGCCTGCAACAAATTCTTTTACGGCAAAGGGGTGCTGACCCAGCTTTGCGGCGATGTCCTTTTGGGGCATACCAGCCGCTGCCAGTTCGCCGCATTGAAGGTAAAAGCGGAATTGACGGGCTATCATGGAAAGCACCATAAGCGGGCTTTCTTTCATGGCAATAAGCCCGTGGTAAATGCCTGTTGCTGTGCGGGCATCACCCACAGCCAAAGCCTTTGTAAGGTCAAAAATTACGACATCAAGGGATTTTGCGCACAAAGTGTCCACGTCATCTACCGTAATTTCCGTGGTGTCGCCTACATACGACACTAATTTTTCCAGCTCGTTGTACAAATGCTGCATGTCGGCTTTGGTGCTGCGGATGAGATGGAAGGCCGCACCACGTGCGAGGTTTTTTCCACGAGCTGCACAAAGTTTTGTTGCCCATTCGGCAAGCTCGCTTTCTTGCGGCGTTGCGGCTTCCAGCACAAAGCCAGCATCTTTTACACGTTTAAACAATTTGCCCCGCTTATCAACCTTGCTTTCGACAAAAATTATAACTGTGGTTTCGGGTATATCTTTGATGTATTCGGCTATTGCCTCGCTGTCGTCTTTGCGCCCGCTTTCAAAAAGCCCCGTGTCCCGCAGTAAAATAACCCTACGCTCCGACATGAAGGGTAAGGTTTCGGCGGAGTTAATTATGATTGGGGCGGGGGTTTTACCATCCATTGTTTCAAAATTAAGCGAACCGCCGCTAAAGTCAGCATTAGGCATAAGAGCCTCCAAAAGCCTCTTTTGCCAATGCCCTATCAAAAAGCTCTCTGTGCCGTAAAAAAGGTATACAGGCACAAATTCTCCGATTTTCACGTGTTGGTTTAATTCTTTTGTTGACAAGTCTAATGCCCTCCTAACATTGTATTGATAGTCATACTTCTACCATTTGTGCGCACAGTAATTGCTCCATGGGTTGCTGTGTTCATCCAATTCACACCGTGTGCATCCAGCCTATTTGTAACTTCTGCGTGGGGATGACCAAACATTGAATTTCGCCCTGCTGAAATTATTGCAAATTGTGGACTTGACGTTTGTAAAAATGCTTCTGTGGTGGAGCTTCGGCTGCCGTGATGTGCAACTTGCAAAATGTCTGTGTTAATATTTGTACCAGACTGCACCAAGTAATTCTCTGCAGTGCTTTCAATATCCCCCGTGAACAACATGGAAAAATCCCCGTGTACCGCCCTAATCACAAGCGAATTGTCGTTTTCACTTCTGAAATTACTTTCATAATGGGGTGAAAGAATGTATAATCGCATATCAAAAAACTCGATAACGTCGCCGCTTGATACATATGTAACAGAAATGCCCATTTCTTGTGCCGTGCCTATTGCCAAATTGTATGCGTAATTTTCGGGCTCACTGTTTGCTTGTGCCAATATCAAATGCTCAATACGCCCTGCCATTATTGCTTCTACAATGCCAATGGCGTGGTCGCTGTGGTTATGAGTGATTAT
>WRBU01000195.1 GCA_009784355.1 Defluviitaleaceae bacterium | reverse complement strand
GGTCAAACCAACCGCATTTGGGCAGCAAAACAAGCCATAGAACATGCCGCAGACTTTTTAGGTGCAGATAGCTTAAGGGGTGCCGCCCTGGCCTCCGACGCTTTCTTCCCCTTTCCTGACTGTGTGGAAGAAGCTCATAAAGCGGGTATTACAGCAATTATACAACCGGGCGGCAGTCAAAACGACCATTTGTCCATCGAAAAATGCAACGAATACGGCATTGCAATGGTATTTACGGGCATACGCCACTTCCGTCATTAAAAAAGAATAGGAGAAAATGAAATATGTTCGACATAGCCCTTGTGGGAACAGGCGGCATGATGCCTTTGCCAAATAGATATTTAGCATCTCTTTTGTTGCGCTTTGAAGGGCGGATAGTGCTTGTGGACTGCGGCGAAGGCACGCAGGTTAGCTTAAAAGAAATTGGCTGGGGCTACAAAGCCATCGACGCAATTTGTCTAACTCATTTTCATGCCGACCATGTTACAGGGCTACCAGGGTTGCTTTTAAGCATTGCCCACAGCGGACGGGAAGAACCCCTTACAATATACGGTCCAGAGGGTGTCGCCCATATTGTGCGTAGCCTTTGCGTTGTTGCCCCCGAAATTCCTTTTCGTATTGAATATGTTGAAATTCCGCCAAAGGGATTTGCGGGCATTAAAATACCATTGACAAATTTCATTTTGTCAACACATCCTGCGAACCACAACTCCCCTTGCTTTGCCTTTCGCTTTGATATTGAGCGAAAAGGGAAATTTGACCACGAAATGGCACAAAAATTAGGCATCCCTGTTAATTTTTGGAATAAGCTGCAGAAAGGAAATATTATAGAGCATGATGGTAAAGTTTTCACACCGCAAATGGTTATGGGACAGCAGCGCAAAGGACTTTCTGTAAGTTATTGCACCGACAGCCGCCCACCAAAAGGCTTGCCGGAATTTATTGCGGACAGCGACCTCTTTGTGTGCGAGGGTCATTACGGCGACAACGCCCAGCTTGCAAAAGCCCGCAAGCACAAGCATATGACCTTTGCCGAAGCCGCACAACTTGCACACGACGGAAATGTTAAAAAACTGTGGCTAACTCACTTTTCCCCGTCTTTACCCAACCCAAAAGATTTTGTTAAAAATGCAAAAAAAATATTCCCCCAAACAAAAGTCGGCTACGACGGGTTGACCAAAAGCCTTGTTTTTGATGAAGATTAGGGCAAAACAAAACCGCCTACGGTTTACACCTTGGCGGCTTTTTTATTTATAATGGAAACAACGAGAATTAAAGAAGATAGCAGCAGCCCAACAGCAGACGCAATTAGTCCAAATATATTGAAGTCGTCGGATGTTTGTGGATTTGGTTGTTGGGAAGCCTCTGATGGGTTCTCAGTCGGTTCTTGCTCGTTGTCATTTGGTTCTGCATCATTTGGGGCATCATCACTTGAAGCGTTTTCATCTTGCTCACCCTCTGGTTCATTAGGTTCATTTTCATCTTCAAACGGCTCATCTTCAAGTTCATCATCAAAAGTATCATTATTTTCAGTCATTTCTTCTTCAAAATTCTCATTCGCCAGCAGGATGTCATCATCAAGCATGGAGCTTGGGCTTGGTTGACCACCACCCGCCCCCGCAGGGGCATCGTCGTGATGGTCGCCTCCTGAATTTAGCGGACTCATTGATTGACCAGCACTTGCACCCATAGGGGCATCATCACTCAAAAAGCCTATACCCGTATTAATTCCATCATCACCAAGGGTTGCAATGCCGCCTACTGCATATATGGACACTGACACAGCATGAAAACCGCCCACACTGCGCCAACGAGCACTGCGCCGACCCCCAAAAGCAAAGCGCAAGTTCAGTTGGTTTGTATTACCTTCTTCGCAATATTGGCAGTCATGCTCACACAAGCAGTCTTCTTCGCAAAAAAGCTCCTGACTGCACCCCGAATTTTCTTCGTAAAAATGTGCAAATTGGATTTGAGAATCAGTATTTCCGCCTTCTGATACAATTACAACCGCCTCATTGTCTTCTCTCGCAAGAAAATTCGACGCAATAGACAGCCCTAATAGGTTTAGGGCTAAAATAGCTGCCACTACGACAAGTTTTACGATATTTTTCTCACGATTATCCATAATTTAGCTCTCAAAAACAGTTATTTGGACGGATTTCGTAAGTACATCGGTATAACTGTACGAAACAGTGCGTCCAGAACCGTTTATGCTGTCATCCAGCATTATTGTAAAAACGGATGGATACACACTTTCTATTGTACCAGAGCTAACCAACGATTTTTGGCGACCTTTATTGGTTTGCAGCCGCACCTTTTGACCAACATACTGTGTAATATTGTTTCTTACCTGCATTACATCATTTATCGCATACATAAACAACACCTCGCTCCACAACTAATGCCATCACATTCATAAAGTTACATTGTTTTAACAAAAATGAAACATCTTGGTAATATTGTAACAAAAAATCCCCGATACGTCAAGCGGGAATTTTTGTCATAATATTAGCATTTAGAAATATACAGAAATTTCAATAATATACCGTAATTCGTGGGTTTTTCATAAATCGTTATTTTAAGCCCATCCGCTTGGCAAAATTAAGGACAGCGACAAATGCACCGCAGACCTCAACCCTGCCATCTGATTAACTCCATACCCATAACGGTTACCTGTATAAGATACAACATTAGCATTCCCCATTGCAAAACTATCTAATGAGCGAAGCCACGACAAATTATTAATCCAAAAATCTTTGTCGTCAAACCAGCCTTCACTTGGCAGCCCAAAATTAAAACCACGGTCAAAGCCGTTAAGTTGCCAAAGTCCAGACCTTCCACTGCTTTGGTCGTGGGTGTGCCGCCAATCTTCATAGCGGGTTGTTAAATAATTCCAGCGAAGATAACTTTCCGAATTACTCGGATATGCAATAAAAGTTTTAATTACAGCAATGTCTTTGTTGTGTCCCATGGAGCGTATTTCAAAATCTGACGGCAACCACAATAGGTCGTAGTGGGTTGGGCTAACGGACGTGTAAACAAATCGTCCGTCATACGGACCAATAGACAGCCCATCTTTGCCATTTACAAGATTAAAATGAACATTATTCCCCCAAATTTGACCAGAAGCCCCTAAACCATATTCAAAATACAAAGAACCGCTATAAAACTCAAAGCTAGTAAGAAATTCATTTGTTAAATAAAATCTCATGTTCGCATTAGAGCCTGTTTGGAAATACGAGCTTTGCCAGCCACTCGGTATGTATTTTGGAGCAACCAAAAAATGAGATATGTCGAATTGTTCGAACAAAAATCCCATATCCCGCAACAAATTTTCTCTTGCTATACTTGCACTGTAATTGCCTTCAAAGAAGAAATCGTTGCTAGGCGGCAAATTATTCACTATTTGCTCATCGGTGCGAATTGTGTTTATGTAGCTTTG
>WRBU01000194.1 GCA_009784355.1 Defluviitaleaceae bacterium | reverse complement strand
TCACAATTTAATCGAATTGTGCCAGATATGTATGGAACTCGACAGCACATTTTCTGAAATATTGAATGGCTGTGCCGATTTGAATCTATACGGAGCGAGGGTTCGTTACCCAAATCAACTGGCGGTGGATGACGCAATCACAAAAGCGGCTATTAACAAGGCACAGGTGATATACGATTTCTGTGTTGAAAAAATACCGGAAAGCAGCAACGGCTAGATAGCTATACTCTTTGCGGTAAATTCCTTAATCTCGCCGTGGCGAGGGATGGCAAGATTCAGACATTCGTGCATATCCAGCAACATTTCTTCAAGTTCTTTGGGCGTTCAGCAGACTTAACAAAAGCATCTCCCCGCACATTCACCGTCGCCATACCGGTATATATAGCCGAATAACCGCTACCCATGCGCATCAGAAAAAGCCCCCCCCCAGCCACTTGCCCCCCACCCAATCAGCCGTGGTTGCCATCAGCAGACTTAACAAAAGCATCTTCCCGCACATTCGCCGTCGCCATACATAACCAACAAAAAATAGCTATAAAATCACTTTGTTTCTTTAGTTGGGCAACAGGCACATTTGTTAAATGCCGTGCCGTTATTCGCAATTGTTTTATACATAATTTCTCGTTATGCTCTTTTAATTTTGCGGCAAATATATATCCTAGTTATTCATCTCCTAGGTGCTGTTTGTTGAATCATGTTTTGCATCTGGAACGTAGTTTCTCTAGGTATGTTGTGAGCCCGGCGAATATCCCTCTTCATTAGCAACATTAACTGCTGGAGGGAAAATACGTCGTCATGCGGCACTGATCCAAAAAGATCAGGATGAATTATTGCAATGCGTGAAACAACATACCCAATATTTAAAGCCAGATATTGATATGTCACAAGATTTCTTGGCACACGGCTCTGATTTGCAGCATCATAAGGAAAATAAGCCCCAAATCCATCATTTGGGAGGTCAACGGCAATGAAACGCACTGCTGCTGCAGACCTCGCCACAGCCCCTTGCGGAACATATGAATCTAAGTAACGCACCACAGCCATCCAGTTATCAATATTCCTTTGACCTGCTGGTCCTGATGTATTAGGCAATGGGCTGGTCCTTGGTGCCAAAAGAATAGACATATCAAATTGACCATTTCCATACGCTAATGTCGGAAATCCAAACAAGAATAAAACAAACAATACTTTCATTTTTCCTCCAAAATTAAAAAGACCCATGAACCAAAACTAAGGACAACCGTGAAAGGACAAACATCCATTGTGTAGCCAGAAGGTTTTTTTGCTGTTCTTGAGTCAAATTGTTAGCGTACTGTAATGCAAATTCTGCCCAACTCCCTAATTCTGCAAAACCAGTGTATATAATGTATGCTTCTGTTCGCGTCTTTCTAGACCAAAGATCAGGTGAAGTCCCGTGCCAAACATATCTGTAAATTTGAAAGGACTCGGATAGTAGATACTGTGCCAGTGCATTTCCTTTTGCACTAGAAGTTACATGCATGGTGTTTAAGTAGAGCATTGTTCGCTCTCTTTCAATAGAGTTATTAAAATACTCTTGCTGCCCATATGTCATCGTTGCGATACTAAACAGTCCGAGCAAGGTAAATAAATTTTTTATCGAACCTCCATCCAGTCAAAATACAAACTCCTTTAGATTTGAATATTTTGTTTCATCCCCATCATGAATATTCACTTTTGGCAATAAACCAAAAATGATAAATATCACCATATCCAATCCGATTTTAAGCACGTATACTTTATTATCCTACCTGTTTTTTCATTCGGCCTCCTTGTTATCTCCACCACATCTCTTGCTTCCAATTCGTTGGAAATAAACCCTGCTGTCATTGTATCATTATTTAGTTTCATTTTAATAAGCTTATCAAGTCCAAACGGTGTATTGTCGCGCGTCTCTTTCCTAGCATTCTGCGGCAACATTTTGCCTTTATTGGCGTTTAATATTTCTATTGTTGCCACAATTAATGCTTCACTTATTTGAATACCATATTTTTTGTATGGCAGTTGAGCAAATTTTGTTAGTATCCCTATCCTTATACTATCAGGTATTTGCCTCACGTTTTCTAGGAATATTTCACTTTTGCGATCTTCATCGTTCATGTGTCCCTTATCACAACTTTGATTCATGTTACACTCCTAACAAATTGTTAACCACTTTTTATATTAGTAGGTTTTACCATACTAAAAATGTGTGTCAAATGGGTTTTATAGCAATCCAGATAAATTGACTCATTCCAAGCATCGCCCATATACAAGGTGCGGATAATATGAGCAAAGACAGTACAACAATTTTTTCATCATGGCACCTCCACTTTTCCTTTTACATTGTCTTCCATAATAAGCAAAGTGCTCCAAGGTAACGTAGTACTCGCCTCCTAATTCTCGTATCATAAGGCGAGGCTTACCGCCCTCTTACCAGATGTGTTTCTCTGTAGTGCGAGCCAGTGAAGTGAAACATCATATCCTGAGCTTTCCGGTATATAATTAAATCACGACTTCTGAACACTACAGGATTATCATACCTCTGTAGATCGTTAGCAAAGCGTACGAGCATCTGTATATACGGGATCGCCTCGTCGGTCCTACCGAAGATTTGAAGGAAGAGCTCCGGCCACGCAAAGCCAGAGAGCCATTCAGCCCATGCTTCATCTTCTGTCAGTTCATCTAGCCACAACGCATTTCTCAAAGGCACCCACTTCTGTTCATATGTGCTAGCATCGACTACTCTCAGCTTTTGCTCTATGCCCCAAGACCTCGAGACCCACAGAGCCGTAGCCTCATGGTCTCTTAGGATCTGTCTGTACCTCTCCGAAGCAGCTGCGTTTCCAGCTACCATCAGTAGCATTATTCAGTAGCATTATTGATAGAGCTATTAGTTTAACCATCTTAACCCTCCGCTTCTTATGTAAAAACTTACAAGTAGAGCCTCTTGCAAAACTCTCTAATGTTATTAAGCCAATATCGACTTATCATTACCTGTCTAAATTGTCCATTTACACGCATAATGATGGCATAAAAACCTTGCCTCTCTGTTTTGCTTGGTTCAAATATGCCCAGATTACAGAGGCAAATATTCCCAATTTGCCCATAATATATAACCACATTAGAGCAAAAATGTAACATTGTCAAGGTAAAAATGGGCAAATTTGCCTCTTTTTTCTGCTAAATTTACCTATGGATTTTTGGACAAGGCTCAAAGCCCAGATAAAAAACCAAAACACAACGCAGGAATGGGTTGCCGGCAAGATAGGCGTTCCATTTGGGACATTTAGAAAGTGGTTGCACAGAAAGACATACCCAAATGTAAAGGAAGGCCACGAGATCGCCAAGCTGCTGGAAACTTCAATAGAATATTTGCTGACAGGGTTTGGGCCGGAGTATTTTTATGGAACAGAACAATAGCGATAATTCCAATAATGGAAATTAAAT
>WRBU01000193.1 GCA_009784355.1 Defluviitaleaceae bacterium | reverse complement strand
TCTTTGTTTTCCTGCTTTGCCCTTGCCACCGCAAGGCAATTTGGCGGCACATTTTTGCTAATAGTAGACCCCGCCGCAATGGTAGAGCCTTCTCCAATGGTAACGGGTGCGATAAGGTTTGCATTGCAACCCACAAATACGCCGTCTTCAATGTTTGTGGTGTGTTTTTTTGCCCCGTCGTAATTTACTGTAATTGTGCCGCAACCAATGTTTACGCCGCAACCAATAACCGCATCACCAATATAACTGAGATGGCTTGCCTTGGAGTTATCCCCCATAACAGTATTTTTAATCTCAACAAAATTACCAATTTTTGTATTTTTACCAAGTTTTGTGCCGGGGCGGATTTGGGCAAAAGGACCAATAACCGAAGTGTCCCCAATGCTTGACTTTTCCGCAATGGTGTACCGTATTTCAACATTGTTCCCAATTTGCATGTCAACTAAATGGGTGTTTGCCCCAATTTTACAATTTTTCCCAATGGTGGTATTGCCTTCAATAATAACCCCCGGCAAAATTTCTGTTCCTGCTCCAATTTTGACATCACTGCCAATATATGTGCCATCTTTATTCCAAAAAATCACGCCGTTTTCTTCATGGCGTTTGTTTGTATCCTGCAAAAATCTCACACACTCAATCCCCCTTTATTACAATCAACAATGGGGAATGCAACCGTTCACATTCCCCACTCCACTTTTGCTATTCTTCTGTGGTTTCTTCTGGTGCTGCATCATCATACCCGTCATCGTCGTAGTCGTCGTAGTCGTCGTCATAATCATCGTCGTAGTCGTCATAATCCATATCGATAGCTTGCTTTACAGACAAGGAAATTCTACGCTTGTCGGTGTCAATTTCCATTATCTTAACTTCTACTTCTTGCCCAATGCTCAGCACATCCTCAGGATGCTTAACATGTTTGTGTGCAATTTGTGAAATGTGCACAAGCCCGTCAATACCTTCTTCAATCTCAATAAATGCACCAAAAGGCATCATACGAACCACTTTGCCAATGACAATAGAGCCTACTGGATAGCGGGTTAAAAGATTGTGCCACGGGTCATTTTCCACACTTTTAAGTGTGAGAGAAATTTTGCCTGTTTCACGATTAATCTTGATGACATAGGCTTCTACTTTGTCGCCGACCTTAAGTGCGTCTTCGACCTTTTTGGTACGGCCCCATCCAAGCTCTGTAACATGAATAAGTCCATCAACACCGCCAATGTCTACAAATGCCCCAAATTTTGCAACAGATGTAACATTGCCGCTGACTTTTGAGCCTTCTTCAAGACCTTCCAAAGCCTTGTCCCTAGCTTCTTTTTCAAGTTTTGCGGCTAACTCTTTGCGTCCGCCAATAATGCGCCATGGACGCTTACTTTTGTCAAGCTCTAAAATGCTAAACAAAAGCTCTTGTCCCATAAACTCGCTTAAATCACGGGTAAAACGAGCGGATACTTGACTTGACGGCACAAAAACACGCACGCCGCCAATATTAACAATAAGACCGCCTTTGGTTACTTCTACAATCTTGCCCATAAGCGGCTCTTTGCTAACAAATGCCGCATCAATGTCTTTATAACCACGCTGGGCATCAACACGTTTTTTGGACAACAAAACATTGCCGTCGCCGTCATTTACACGAAGAACAAAGACGGTTATTTCATCACCAGGGGATACTTCATCAGATGGGTTTACGTCAGAGTTTTCAGAAAACTGTCCGCGTTGGATAATGCCGTCTGACTTATATTGCAAATCGACCATAACTTCGCCGTTTACAATGCTAATAACTTTGCCCGTAACCACCTGACCCGTATGCAAGGTTGTGACTGACTCTTTCAGCATATCCTCAAAATTTTCTGTTTCATTTGATTCTTGCTCTACTACCTCTGCATTGTTGAGGTTCTTTTCAATTTCGCTCATTAGTTTAATGGCCTCCTTTATGGCATCAGGTGGAGTGGATGCTCCTGCCGTAATTCCTATTATATCACAAGTGGAAAAATTTTTCAAGTCTAAATCTGCAATATTTTCGATAAGGTATGTATTTTTTTGTAGGTTGCGGCTTATGTCATATAATTTCTTTGAGTTAGAGCTTGTTGTATCGCCCAAAATAAGCATTTTTGTCGCTTTTTTTGCTAATTGCGCACAAGCATTTTGTCTATCAATCGTCGCTTTGCAAATTGTGTTTTGCACACTGAAATTTTTAATATTTTGATGAAGAAGATGTGAAATTTGGTCAAAAATTTCTGCGCTAAAAGTCGTCTGGGATATTAAAAAATATTTGCGGCGGTTATCCCATTTACGGTTTGACACTTCTTCAAAAGAGGAAATGATGATGGCGGCATCCCCTGCCCATCCGTTTATGCCCACCACCTCAGGATGTGCGGCATCCCCTGCCACAATCACAACAAAGCCATCTTCATGCATTTTCTTTGCCAGCTTTTGATTGTCGGCAACACAAGGGCATGTTAAGTCGATATATTTTAGCCCTTTTTCGTTTAGCTCCTCATAAACATGTGGAGCAACACCGTGCGCCCGCAACACAACAGTAATGTCTTTCCTCACACTCACCTCGTCAACTGAATTAACCACCGAAACACCAGCATCAGCCATTTGGGCAAGCACGCGCTTGTTGTGCGTAACGGGACCAAGGGTGACAACACGCCCTTTTTTGACGGCATCGTACACCCCGTCAACAGCACGTTTAACCCCAAAGCAAAAACCATGAACATCAGCCAAAATAATTTCCATAAAATCCCCTACTTTGCTTTAACAAATTTTCCAAAATCTGCATCTGCACTGCGGATATGTTTAACAATCCATTCAACAATAGATTTATTAAGTTGAAGTGTAAAGGCAGCCGAAGGACCGTTTGCATTATATTCTGCTACAAGTTTTTTATAGCTTTCTATATAAGCCGTATGCATATCTTTGTGTTTGTCAGCTTTTGGGTATCCGTACTGACGATGCAAAAGCTCTTCGTCACGAAAATGTTTGATGATATAGTCCCCAAGCATTTTAATAGTTTTGTCTGTTACTTCTTTGCTGACAGACTTTGCACCCAAAGCCGTAACAGCGTTTATTCTCTCAAAAAGTTCTTTGTGCTGTTCGTCAATGTTGCCTACGCCAACCAAAAGGTCGTCTGTAAATTTAATCATGCCTACCACCTTCCAAAATACAAGATATAGATGTTATACTTGAAAACATCCTAACACTTCGTGTTAGTGTTTTCAAGTTAATTCACTATATAAAACAAAATACCGACAATCACCAATAAAGAGAAAGTCGGTATTCACAATGCCCAAAGCCAGACTCGAACTGGCACGGGTGTTGAGCCCGCAGGATTTTAAGTCCTGTGCGTCTACCGGTTCCGCCATTTGGGCAAGCGACAAAATCGCTACAACGTATTATAAACAATGATGCCAAAAATGTCAAGAGTTTTTTTGATATAGTGAAATGAGTTTAAAATTTGCAAT
>WRBU01000192.1 GCA_009784355.1 Defluviitaleaceae bacterium | reverse complement strand
GGACTATATTGGTGCGGTGCAGGGCATACCCATTTGCTTTGATGCCAAAGAAACAAGACTTAAAAACTTTCCGATAAATAATATACATCGCCATCAAATGGAATTTATGGAGGATTTTGTTAAACAAAAAGGCGTTGCATTTATGCTAGTTAATTTTGCGGTGTTAGGTGAATGTTTTTTTCTTCCTTTTGAAGACTTGAAGCCTTTTTGGGATGCAGCGCAGTCGGGCGGCAGAAAGTCGATACCATACGAGGAATTTGACCACAAATATTTGATAGAGCAAAAGGGCGGACATCTGAAATATTTGGATGCTATAAATACATACATCAGTGAATAGGGGGAAAAGGAGACGTTATTACAATGCGTAAATTTTTTACTCTATTTTTTTTATTTGGAATTATTTTTGCTTTATCAGCTTGTGCTGGCGAAGATTT
Organism: Defluviitaleaceae bacterium; assembly: GCA_009784355.1. Taxonomy (GTDB): domain Bacteria; phylum Bacillota; class Clostridia; order Lachnospirales; family WRAX01; genus WRBJ01. The sequence goes on along the minus strand of WRBU01000192.1, from coordinate 3,051 downwards.
TTTTGTGCAACCCATTAATTTTGGAGACGTGGAAGTGCAGGCGAGTGTGCAAGACAAGCCGCAGGAAATTGTGTTTTTAGAACTACGATTTGAGTTAGCAAACCACACACTTGCAAAACACGAGCCAGAACATGGTGTGCTTTTGGGGGCATATATAAAAAGAGATTTCGCTATGAACAATATTGAGGACTTCCAAAGATACTTGGGAATCAACCACAGTATTTTTTCTTATACAATGCACCTTGGTGACGAGTATCCACTACGATGGGTATTAGAGAATATAGCGAACTTTTCCGCGCCCCATATTACACTTTTGCCCCCGCAATATGGTGAAAAGTTTGATATAGAGCTAATAGAAGAATTTGCTGCTCAGGCAGGTATTTTTGATACACCTATTTTTGTGCAGCTATACCCAATTTGGCAGGGGCACAACTTCATACTGGCAGAATATATAGATTTTTTTAAAAAAGCAAGTGGTATCTTCGAGATTTACGCACCAAATGTCGCTTTGGTTTGGGGTGTTGATGGACAAAGTGTTGAACAAAGTACAATATTCTTCCCTAGCGAAGATATTGTTGATTGGGTGCAGATAACTGTATATAATGAAATTGATGAAGATGGCAATTTTGACTGCTTTTTCAAGATTTTGGAGCCATTTTATTTCGAGTATAATGGTATTGCTCCGATAATGGTAAGTGTGGCGGTTTCTCATTATTCCACGGCAAATAACAGATATTTTTCATTGCGTGCAGCAGATAAATTAGAGGATATTTATGAGCGGATTATCACAAACTTTCCTAGGATTAGAGCGGTGATTTATCATAATTATAACGATATTGCCGGACGAGGAGGTATGTATAGAATAAACAGTACGTCAGTTTTGACGCGAGCGTATGTAGATTCTGTAAATAATCCGCAATTTTTAAATAGTTTTCAAAAAAGCGCGGTTAATATGCAGGTGAATACTGTTGTGCGTACACCATATATGGCTGTTATGCAAGGTAATGAATTTTTTTTACCATCTCAAATACTTCCTTATTTTGATGGTGATATTATAGTTATTAATAGCCAAAACTTTGTTTCTATGCGGGATATTAGCGAACAACTCGGCATGGATTTTTTTGTAAACTTTGGCGAAGGATTTTTTATGCTAAAAGGCTTTGCGGAAAATGACAAGGAATAAAATTTTTATTAAATCTTTGTTGACAACCCTCCTAAAATGTGTTATTATTACATAAAAGGTAATAATTTCCATTTATACATTATGAGGAGGTATATGATGACGAAAGAAATTGAAATGCAAATCTATCACTTGCCGGTGGACTCAATTTACCCAAACCCATATCAGCCAAGACGATATTTTGAACCGATGGCATTGGCGGATTTGGCAACGTCTATAAAGCAATACGGGCTTATGCAACCTATTAATGTTAGGGTAACAGAAAATGGTAAATACGAACTGGTTGCAGGCGAGAGGCGCTTGCGAGCTACTAAACTAGCAGAAATTCCAACCATACCCGCAATAGTTATTAGCATAACAGATGTAGAGTCGGCAATTCTTGCCATGGTAGAAAATTTGCAGCGTCAAAACTTAAATTACATAGAAGAAGCCGAAGGCTTTGCACAGCTTATAAGACAGCACAATTTAACGCAAGAAGAATTGGCAGGTAAAATGGGCAAGAATCAAAGCACTATTGCAAATAAATTGCGGCTATTAAAATTGCCATCCAGTGTGAAGCGCACACTTATCACAAAAGACCTCTCCGAAAGACACGCACGAGCCCTCCTACGCTTACAAAAAGAATTTGAAGATGAAAATGAAGCGGAAACTGTTATGTTAGAAGTTATTGAAATAGTGGCAAAAGAGAGCTTAACCGTGCAAAAGACCGAAGAAATTATCGACAGGATAATTAATCCACGAAGCAAAAAAACCCGAAATAAACATACCATTAAAACCTACATCAAAGATATGCGTATTTTCACAAATACAATTAAGCAGGCCGTGAACATAATGCAAAGCTCTGGGGTAAATGCGGAGTATGAGGTTGATGAGAGAGATGATGGTTGCGTAATAACGGTTTTAGTTACATATTAGTAAATTTATTTTGACGTGTGAAATGATAGTTATAGCAATTTGTAACAGCGTTTACAAAAGCTGCAAATGCTGTGGTTGCTCACTCTACTTGAAAAATGCTCCGAAGAATTCGTTCGGGTTTATTTTCAAATGGATTCACTATAAAGTATTGGAGTGATGAAATGGCGGTTGATAAGAAGCATCAAAGTGATGTCGACATAATCCTTTCCCATAGACATAGCTTGGGGGCTGATTATTGGACTACGCCCGACAAACGATTGGGTAAAGGTTCACCTTTTTCGTGCATAGGCAGCACCCATATGCTGATAGAGCTTGGCATGGGAGCTACGGACCCCATTTTATTAGCGGTCGCCGATTTATTTTTTAGTATATGGAGAAAAGATGGAAAGTTTAAGATTTCGCCGAATGGCGGCATACTCCCTTGCCACACAGCATACGCCGTTAATTTAATGTGCCGATTAGGGTATGTAGAAGATAAACGCATACAAGTAACTTTGCAACATTTGCTTGATACAACTTGGGATGATGGGGGCTGGCGGTGTAATAAATTTTCATTTGGTCGTGGTTCAGAAACGGAATATTCAAATCCGTTGCCTACACTAAATGCCCTTGATGCTTTCCGATTTAGCGACTATCTAAACAATGAACCGACACTTGATAAAGCTGTTGAATTTTTGCTTACTCATTGGACGATTAGAAAGCCAATAGGTCCATGCCAGTATGGAATGGGTACTCGCTTTATGCAAGTTGAATATCCTTTATGGAATTATAATCTGTTTCAATACGTCTATGTTCTGTCTTTCTACGATAAGGCGAAAGAAGATAAGAGATTTTTAGAAGCACTCGCCGCATTACAGGATAAGCTGGCAGAAGGCATGATTATAGTTGAGAGAAATTCTCCAAAACTCGCAGAACTAAATTTTTGTAAGAGAGGGCAACCAAGCGAATTGGCAACT
>WRBU01000191.1 GCA_009784355.1 Defluviitaleaceae bacterium | reverse complement strand
CAAGCTATCTAACACCAAAAGGCGGATATTTTTCTTATTTTGCAATATTTTTAAGGCTTCTTCTGAATATGAAGGGGCAATTACAATTTCTACAAAGATTTTATCAATTTCAGTAGCGACTGCTGCATCTACCTCATGGTTTGCAGCAATAATGCCGCCGAAAATGGAAATTGTGTCGGCATCATGCGCTTTTTTCCATGCTTCGTGCAAAGTTTTGCCGCTGCCAACACCGCAAGGGGTAGCGTGCTTAACGGCTACTATCGTAGGCTCGTCAAATTCACGCAAAAGCTCTATTGCACCGTGGGTGTCATTAATATTGTTAAACGACAATTCCTTGCCATGAAGCTGCTTGGCATTGACCAAATGGGCAGGGGTGGACAAAATTTCACGATAATAAGCGGATTCTTGATGTGGATTTTCGCCATAACGCAAGTCTTGAACCTTCTCGTAAGTAAGTGTTAATTTTTTTGGAAACTTTGGCAAGTCAGCTAGTTTGCCCAAATATTCGGCAATAAGTGCATCATAACTAGCCGTGTGGGCGTACGCTTTTGCGGCGAGCTTAAAGCGGAAATCATGCGACATTCCGCCATTTTCAAGCTGTTTTAAAATCTCGTTAAAATCCCCATTATCTACCACTACAGCAACACTTGCGTGATTTTTTGCCGCAGAGCGTATCATCGCAGGACCGCCAATGTCGATATTCTCAATAATCTGCTCCAAATCATCTGTTTTCAATATAGTTTCTTTGAAAGGATATAAATTGACACATACCAAGTCTATTGTATCAATGTTTTTTTGCGCTAAAAAGTTCATATGTGCGGGCGCGTCGCGGCGTGCCAAAATACCACCGTGTACAACGGGGTGCAAGGTTTTGACCCGCCCGTCTAAACATTCGGGAAAGCCTGTAATTTCACTTACCTCAGTCACAGCAATGCCAGCATCTACCATTGCTTTATAAGTGCCGCCTGTGGACAAAATGCTGTAACCATGTGACACAAGCCCCTTTGCAAAATCCACCACACCCGTTTTATCCGAAACGCTTATTAATGCGTATTTTTTCATTTGTATCCCCCCAGTAATTTTAATAGATATTATACTCGCATTAAACGATTTTGTCAAACCATATTGAAAATTATGTTAAGCTGTGGTACAATTAAAGTGGGGTGAGAACTGTGAAGAATGAGGCTGTTTCTGGATACTCAATTTATAACGTCGAGGCAAAAAAGCGCGCAAAAATTAATCCTTTGGATGAACTATACCCGCAGTTGCCAAATGCAACATACGATATTATTTATGCCGACCCGCCGTGGGATTACAATGGAAAAATGCAGTACGATAAAACCAGCATAAAAACCGAAAACATTGGGTTTGAAAAAAATATATTTATAAGCTCTGCTACTTTTAAGTACCCAACTGTGAAATTGCGTGATTTAAAAGGGCTTGGCGTTAATTCGATAACGTCTTCTGACTGTTTGCTATTTTTGTGGACAACTGGACCGCATATGTCCAATGCCATTGAATTAGGCAATGCATGGGGTTTTGAATACAAAACTATTGCATTTGTTTGGGATAAAATGATGCACAATCCTGGGAGATATACCCTTTCGCAGGTTGAGCTATGCCTAGTGTTTAAAAAAGGGCGCATACCTTCACCGCGAGGAGCAAGGAATGTGCGCCAATTAATACAATTTCCAAGAGGAAAACATAGCGAGAAGCCTGAAATTGTGATTGATGGAATAACTAAAATGTTTCCGACGCAAAGGAAAATTGAACTTTTTGCTCGAAAAAACTATATCGGGTGGGATAATTGGGGTTTAGAAATACCAAGTTCTGAAATAAGCATTATTTCAAATGGTGAAATTGACCCAAACGAAACGCAAATAAAATTATCTGCCTTACAATAAATATGACAAAAGATTGTTTTCAAAAAAATCTAACATATCCCCTATATCATCGGTATTGCGCCACATGTAAAAATTCTTGCTATATTCTTGAAACCAAAATGCAATTTCACGATTTCTTTTGGGGTCTCGTGTTATATCCCCGACTAGAACAATCCAAAAAGGGAGAATTTCTTCTGAAACACCGCTGGCGGCTCGAATAGCGCGTAAGAGCCCAGGTGTAAAATATTTTGTGCTTCTTTCGTGGGCGTTGCCACGACCATCAGCCATTTTGCCGCCTTCAACCCAGCCATCTTGACGCTTGATTTCGCCAAAGATGGCTTTTTTGTTTTTAAGGTTTCTTATCACAAAATCCATGCTAATGCCCCAAGAATACATCGGCTTGCCGTTAGGTTTTAATTCCGACACGTCTACGTTATGAATTTTATCCAAAACATCCTCAGAAAGTATGTAAGTAGAATAAATATCTCCAAACTCACTAGGTTTTTCCACAAGAAAATTTTTGGGATAAACGGCATCAAGTGCCGATTGCAAAGATAGTTTGAAGACGGTTTCTGCATTACGTGCGTTTGCGCCGCTAATTGTCTGCCAATTAGCCCTTTTTCGCAATTCCGAACTTGCCATTTTAATCACTCCATAAAATTTTAAAATTACGGCAAGCATATCACAATATAACTAAATTTGCAAGGGCATTGACGCAAGGGCAAAAAGAGGGTATAATATCCAAAAGCATGAAAATTTGGAGGATGGACGACATATGAAAAAAATGGGCGTTAATGAGATACGGGAAGCGTATTTGAGTTTTTTTGAAGGGCAGCAACATTTGCGGATGCCGTCTTTTTCGCTTGTGCCTGATGGGGATAAGTCGTTATTACTGATAAATGCGGGGATGGCTCCGTTAAAGCCTTATTTTATGGGGACGGCAGCCCCGCCAAGCAAACGGGTTACTACATGTCAAAAATGTATACGTACGGATGATGTTGAGAATGCTGGGCGTACTGCACGCCACGGCACCTTCTTTGAGATGCTCGGCAACTTCTCGTTTGCTGATTATTTTAAGCGGGAGAGTATAAATTGGGCATGGGAATTTGTTACCAAGACATTAGAGTTGCCTGTCGAAAAGCTGTATGTTACAGTTTATTTAGAGGATGATGAAGCAGAGGATATTTGGCACAAAGAGGTTGGCGTGGCAAAAGACCGCATCCATCGTCTTGGCAAGAAGGATAATTTTTGGGAACTCAGCGTTGGGCCTTGCGGTCCATGTAGTGAGATTTATTACGACCGTGGTCCAGAATTTGGGCAGGATGACTTTGTTGTGTCAGTAAATGCTGATGAAGATAGATATATGGAATTTTGGAATTTGGTGTTTATTCAATTTGACAAGCAAGAGGACGGGAGCTATCAAGACCTTGCGCAAAAGGGCATTGATACAGGCATGGGCTTGGAGCGCATTGCTTTGATAATGCAAGATGTTAATTCCATATTTGATTTAGACACAATAAAGGCAATACGTGACAAGGTTTGCAGTATTGCAAATGTGCAATATACATCGTCAGTAGACCCTGCGGTTAAAAAAGATTTTTCCAT
>WRBU01000190.1 GCA_009784355.1 Defluviitaleaceae bacterium | reverse complement strand
CGGACGGGACGTTTTAGCCAACTGCAATGTTAAGTCAGTTTTGAAATACTAGAAATACTAATTTAATGGAGGAAATTAAAATGGCGTACAGGGTTTTGATTAATGGTGAAGAAGTAGATTTTACAGGCGAGCTGGGCATTATCGCACTTGATAATTGCAAAGAGTTTGGCGAAAAATTGGACAAAGCAATTATTGAACAGCGCAAAAAAGAGGGCATACCAACCCCCGAAACCTTTTTGATTGAAACAAACCAAATTCGTTTTTCAAATGGCGAGGGCAAAATTTTGCTAAACGAGAGTGTACGTGGCATGGACGTTTTTTTGATAAGCGACATAGGCAATTATAGCTGTACATATCCCCTTTACGGTCACGAAAACCGCATGGGTCCAGACGAACATTATCAAGACATAAAGCGTGCCGTATCTGCGATAGGCGGCAAAGCTGCCCGTGTCAATGTAGTAATGCCAATGTTGTATGCCAGCCGCCAAGACCGCCGCAAAGGACGTGAGTCGCTAGACTGCGCAATGGCATTGCAAGAACTTGAAAATATGGGCGTAAAGTCCGTAATTACTTTTGATGTACACAATTCAGGTGTCATCAACGCTTCATCCCTTATGTCTTTTGAAAATATCTATGCCTCTTATGAAATTGTAAAATCCTTTTTTGAAGACGAGCAAGACGTGGTAAACGACCGTGAAAACCTTCTAATTATTTCCCCCGACGTAGGCGGCATGGAGCGTGCCATTTACTACTCCACCGTAATGAAAACCGACGTAGGTATGTTTTACAAACGCCGTGATTACAGCCGCGTTGTGTCTGGCAGAAACCCCATTGTACAACACGAATACCTTGGACGGGATGTGGCAGGCAAAAATATAATGATAATTGACGACATGATAGGCACGGGCGAAAGCGTTGCCGAAATTGTGCGTGAATTAAAAGAGCGCAATGCCGCAAAAATCTTTGTTGCAACAACCTTTGCAATGTTTACAAAAGGATGCGCAACCTTCCAGCAACTTTACAACGACGGGCTGCTAACTGCCCTATATTCCACAAACCTAACCTACGTTCCGCCAGAAATAATAGGCACACCGTGGTTTAAACACGTAGACATGTCCTGCTTTGCCGCAGAAATTGTAAATTGCCTAAACACCAACCGCTCTATTGAGCCTATTATGGATGCTACGGCACGCCTTAAGCAATTACAATAAACAATACCGCCGTGAAGTTGACACGGCGGTATTTAATTTGGGTCTAATCAAGAATGAAGAAAACGGAACTCGGGCAACCAAATGTATTAGGAAGACGTATTCTATATTTTCCAGAAACAAGAAGCGTGCCATCAAGCCATTCAAAACGACCTGAAATTTTTCCAAAAGTTTCTCCGGGTCGAACTGTCTCTGGTCGAACCATACCAAGCGATGTGTCGAAAAAAGCCTGATTGGTATTTAAGTGTATCCAATTTTCACCATCATAAAATTCAAGCATATATCCACGCTCTATGGTTTGAATGACATTAGTGTAATTTGTCACAAACATCATAAGAAAATCAGGCATGTTATTAATGTAAATAATTGATGGTTCAATTCTCATAACTATTGAATTTACAGCATTTTGCAACGAATTTTCTTGTTCGGTCAAAAAAGCGTTTGCTCTGTCTTCGGTCCAAAATTCATCATCCACATCCTTTGAGCATCCTACCAAAAAAACAATAGAAATGATTATTAATAAAAAAACTCTAGTCATATTCTTCATCGTGGGCTCGTTAATGGCGTGAAATGATTAATAAATCTAACAGTAGGAGTGAAATAAACACGACCTGTCCAATTATCTCTTCCAGTATGGACACCTGATAAATTCCAATTGTTTCCTTGACCAGTAAATGTGTGCCATGGCGCGCCACTGTCTCCGAAGGTAGTGCTTCCGCTAAGAAGTGAAACGCTTGTTACTCCATTAATTGTTATTCCGCTGGCTGTAAATGTTGTATTTATGGAGAACACCGTCCCAATTACATATCCGCTAGCTTGACCAAAGGCACTAACCAATGTCCCTACTGGGGCATTGCTCGTTATGCCTGTAATATTTCTATTGCCGCCGTTAGTGCCGCCCCTTATTATGTTTGATTGATGTATGGGGTAACCAGCTCCAGAATCTACTCTTATAACGGCAAAATCTCCGTTGGAACCATTGCCAAAAATTACTCTTTCTACCACACCATTTTGACCAATCATAGCAGTAGGACGTACAATATCACCTTGGTTAAGCCAGTGGCCTGACGTGATAAACCTACCCGAACCATTTGCTCCCAAAGTTTGAGGAACTCCATTCACATAAATCCTTTGTCCCCCCACAAGAGTTCTTTGAAGCATGCTAGGTTCAATTTGACTTTCTGTTGCTTGACTTTCTGTTTCTTTAAAATAATAGGCAGGGATTGTTTCAAGATATATTATATCGGACATATCTAACGAAAGTGCGTTAAAATTATCAATCATCCTTATGTCATCCGCATTGTCGAATTCTTTCAAGCTCAAAATTACTCTATTCCCCTCCATATCTACAAAACCCGATACAACGGGAAGTGACGCTTCTTGCAACATATTAAAGACTTCATCGCGCAGCTGCGTCAATTCATTTAGCGAATGTGCCGCCTCAACAAAGACAACAACATCTTCATGCCCAGCAAGGGTAGAACCGTATGCAGACATATTTCTTAAATTACTTGTCACTATGGCAATGTACAAATATTTTGAATCCTCAATCCAAACACCCGCAAAATCATCGGGGTATGTAACCGTACCATCGTCATTGACAGTAAACATTTGATACAATGCCTCGTGCGCTTCAAGTGCCGGCACTTGGCGCAACATAAGCTCGGCAAAATCTGGGTGCAAGTCTGGAATGTCGTCGTTACGCAACGCATCTTCCACACCAAATACCGTCATACTGGTTGCAAAAATTATCACCAGCATAAAAGATACTACTCTTTGAATTGCTTTTTTCATTTGAATTACCTCCTTTAAGGTGAGGCCTGTTTGAGGCCTGTTTGAGGCCTGTTTGAGGCCTGTTTGAGGCCTGTTTTTCTTGTCTTAATAATTTTACCACATTGTGGATAGTTTGTCAACACATTTTTGCAAATTTTTATATTTTTTAATAATACAATTTTTTTGACATAATTCGGCATGGGGGAGGTTGTGTCGCAAATTGGCAATGGGCTATTACAATAAACAATACCGCCGTGAAATCACCACGGCGGTATTGTTTTAATTTAGGATTGCTAGTCGAGGATGAAGAAAATGGCGTAGATATACTCTTGTATAAATGAGTGTATTATCCTGTATTTGCCAGCAACAAGATTTTCAATTTGTGACAATGGCGATGACCGCATTTCAAGAGCCTCTTCCTGCGAAACGATAAACCCCGCATCAGAAAAAATCTGTGGTGGCATTGTGCGTATCCAGTCATTTCCATCAAAATATTCAATGGCGTGATGT
>WRBU01000189.1 GCA_009784355.1 Defluviitaleaceae bacterium | reverse complement strand
TTGCTTGCTTTTCAGAAACCTCTTTAAGCCTCCTAAAGAATTTATCAAATCCTCTAGGTTGTACATATCTTGTTCAATCAAATAAAGATACAAATTATCTCCTATATATGATTCAAAAGTTAGTTTTTCTGATAAAAGTTCTTCTAACTGCTGGTTTTCATACAAGTGCTTTAGAAATTCATTTGTAGGCATTTTTCTTTCTACAAACTGGATAATAATATCTAAAGCCATCTGGTAACAACCTCCACAAATATAAATTTTGCGCATATGTCGCATAATATTTAAAAGATTGTGTATTTTTCCTTACTGCACTATTTCGGTTACCGCAAAGCCGTCATCGGTTATTGCGGTTATACGTTTTGCGGCTTCTTCGCCGTTAATGATGCGCAAGCATCCTGCGGCAAGTGCTTCTAGCTCATATTCACCCGCCGCAACTTCAACAGGTGCGATAAAGCTAACACGGCTTGCAATATCCGCCGCCCAAGATTTTGCACGTGCCAAGCCACCTGTGATAATAATTGCATCCACTTTGCCGCTTACTACTGTTGCCAAAGAGCCAATGGACTTTGCAATGTTGTATGCCATAGCATCCATAAGCAACTTACATTTTTCGCATCCGGCATTTGCGTCATCTTCAACTTTTTTGAAGTCCGTATGCCCAAGATGCGCCATAAGTCCGCCGCCGCCGCGTATTTTCTTTTTGACAAAGGACTTTTCCACATCCCTGTCGAAAAATGTGTTAAGAAAATCCATCAACGGCGCAGCTCCCGCCCGTTCTGGCGAAAACGGTCCATTGTCATCCCCTACACTATCTTTGAGTATTCCCTGCTCGTATACAGACAAAGAAATACCTCCCCCGAGGTGGGCTATAATGACATTCATATCCTCAAACTTTTTGCCTATTTTTTGGGCATACAGTATAGACTGCGCCCGGGAATTCAACACATGGGACAAAGACTTACGTTTAATTTCAGGAAATCCCGTAATTGCGGCAACTTGCGGTAAGGCACCCGCCGCTACACTATCGTAAATATATGCTTTACAGCCGGCCTCACCCGCAACCAAATCCGCCATAAGCGAGCCAAGGTTGCTGGCATGGCTACCACCTTTTTCAGCAAAAATCCAGTCTTTCATAACATCATTAAACTCATATCCGCCAGTTTCCAATACAGGCATAAGTCCGCCACGACCCACAACACCGTCAAGCTCCGTTACGACCACCCCATGCTCGTTTAGCGCATTAAGCACAAACTTAAGGCGAAACTCTTTTTGGGACGGCAAGCTCGGAAACTTTTCAAGCTCTGCACGGTCGTGCTCAATATTTATCATGAATACGGGGGAGTAATCACGAAATAGCCCTATTTTAGTGGAAGTTGACCCAGGGTTAATAGCTAAAATCAAACGCGACATCAACTAACCTCCTAAAGAAAATCGTCGTCGCTGCTGGAATCAGCACCACGTGACGCAATTATGCCCGCAATAACCGCAATAACCACAGCCACAAGTAAGCCGATAAGCGTTTTATGCTTTGAATTGCGTGCTTTTTGATTTTTCATAACTTTTTTTATGAACTTGTTTTTACCCATAATATTCCTCCTATGTTAAACCATTTCGAAGCCTATATCAAAGACTTTTGGCTCATTTCCCTAAATTGCGGCTTCACATCAAATTCGGAAACTTTTCAAGTTTTGCACAGTCGTGCTCAATATTTATCATAAATACAAAAGAGTATTCACAAAACAGCCCTATCTTGGTCGAAGTTGACCTAGGGTTAATAGATAAAATTAATTTTTCCGTATTATCGCCTAAAATTCGTAGTCATCACGGGGATGCTTGTGAATTAAAATTCCAGCGGCAAGCACCGCTATCACGGGAATTAGCCACGGCAAATGCTTTTTCAATTTCTTAATGGTCTTTTTCTTAACTTTGAGTTTCATAAATTCTCCTCCTCTATACTAGCTCATGCCCTTTTTTAAAGGCTTTTTGATTCATCTCCACAAATTGCGGCTTCACATTTTGGGCAATGATGTCATCCCAATCCACGCCCTCAACCCCTAACAACTTCACTGCCGCCCCAACAAGCAATACATTTTGTCCACGGGGATTGCCTATTTTCGCAGCTTCTGCAGTGGCATCCAGCACCTTAATTTCTGTGGCTTCTTCCAACCTATTAAGCACGTCAGCAGGATACGCCGAAGCCCCCGACAATACAGGAGTAGGGAGAATAGTTTGGCTGTTTACAACTGCTTTGCCTTCTGGTTTTAAATAACTTATCCAACGCAGTGCCTCTAACTGCTCAAAGGAAATAACTACGTCTGCGCCGCCTTTTTCTATAACAGGCGAATGGACTTTCTTGCCAAAGCGGACATGGGTGCTAACTGCGCCGCCACGCTGGCTCATGCCATGGATTTCACTCATTTTAACATCGTATCCAGCCGCCAAAAGCCCATTTGACAAAATTTTCCCTGCCAAAATTGTACCTTGACCGCCTACACCTACTAATAATACAGATTTTGTCATTTTAGCCAACCCCCTATGCCTTTTTAATCGCTTTAACAGGACAAACTTGTTCACAAACACCACAGCCAACACATGTGCGGTCTATAATAGCTTTGCCGTTTGACATGCTTATGGATGGACAGCCAACACGAATACATGCTTTACAGCCAACACAAGCAGTTTCGCTCACTTCAACTTTTGTTTTGAAAAGGTCTTGTCCAAATTCGGCATATTCAGCTTCACCCATAGGTTTTAAAACGCATGGGTAACGAGTTATAATAACACTTGCAGTATCACGGGAATATGCCGCATCAAGTGCATCTTTCACGGCGGTAAGGTCGTTGGGGTTAATTACATCTACATGCTCTGCGCCAAGTGCTTTGCAAACGGCGGCAATGTCAATTTCTGGCGCAGGGTCGCCATAGGCGGATTTTCCTGTACCGGGGTGTTCTTGCTGTCCCGTCATGCCTGTAATGCGATTATCAAGAATAACGCAAATAACACGTGATTTATTGTACAACACTTCAACAAGGCTGTTCATTCCCGTATGGAAGAAAGTGGAATCCCCCATCACAGCAACCACACGTTTATCCACGCCTGCTTGGTCGAAGGCAACCTGTGTGCCGTGCCCAGACGAGAATGCCGCACCCATGCAAATTACATAATCAACAGCGTTAAACGGCGGCGCAAAGCCAAGTGTGTAACAACCAATATCACCAGCCACAACAGTATTTTTGCGCTTTGAAAGTTCCACAAAGAAGCCTCTGTGGGGACATCCCGAACAAAGCACAGGCGGTCGGGCGGGTACATCGTCTTGCTTTACATCAAGCTCTGGATTAGACTTGCCAAAAATCGCCGCACGAAGAACATCCGGTGTCTTTTCACCATATGGAGGGTCAATGCCAATAGCAGAATATCCGCTACGCAACACCCAATCCAGCAAATATGGGTCATTTTCTTCTATAACATACACTTTTTCAAAGTCGTTTTGATAA
>WRBU01000188.1 GCA_009784355.1 Defluviitaleaceae bacterium | reverse complement strand
TTAAATTGGAATTAGTATTACACCGACGACGTATATGCTTAATATCTACTAGGAGGCGTGAAAACGGCATGGCGGAAAATAAGCCGAAAAGGTATCGGAATGGAGATGCTAGACAGGCTCTTAGGTGGATAAATGCGTATTTTTATTTTTGCACTTATTGTGCTATTAAATTTCATTATATCCACCACGTGGCTGCAATCCATCGCTGTTTTGGGTGTAGTTCCTAACACCACCCTAATCATTGTGGTGTGCTATGCCCTTTTACGAGGTGATTTGGAAGGTGCAATCATTGGTTTTTGCGCCGGTTTGGTTTATGACCTTATGTTTGGGCAAGTAGTTGGCATTTCTGCCGTTTTGCTTATGCTTACAGGATTTTTTGCAGGCAAGCCCTTTCGGGATTTTTTTAAAGACAACTATCTCGCCCCACTTTTACTAATCGCCGCCGCATCTATTGCCTACGAAACCGCTTTTTACATCACCAATTTCCTACTTTTTGGACGGACGGACTTTTTTAGATATTTTGGTATAATAATTTTACCAACAGCCGCTTATAATCTTGTGGTAGGCATCTTTTTTTACCGTGCAATCTACGGCATAAACAGTTTGTTGGAAAAGAAGGAAACCCGCAAGCGCGGGCTAATGAAATAGGAGGAAATGAATTTGATTGATTATAAAGAGATTTTTTCAAACATATTGCGCTTTATCACCAACCGTTTATTCGTATTGACGGTTCTTTTGGGCTTAACTTTTATCTATTTGGTGTCCACGCTATTTGAGCTGCAAATTGTACAAGGCACATACCACGTTCCCGTCGTGCCTACGTCGCAACGAATCATTTTTGACAATGCTCCGCGAGGAGAAATTTTTGACGTAAATGGCAGACCGCTTGCAATTAATATCCCTATTTTTACTGTTTCGATGGACCCTTCCATTATTTTTGATGTGTCATCAGGCTCTCAAAATAGCAACGAAGCACTAAACACTGCTTTTTTATTATTTATGAGTATAATGGAAAATAACGGGCAAGAAATCAATATTGACAGCGAATTTTTAATTTCTACCACCACTCCACGCACATTTTCCGCTTCCTTGCCAACCCAACGCCGTTGGAAAAATGATTTGGGCATTGATGAAGAGTTTAATGCCGCAGAGAGCTACGAAGCTCTGCTTGCACGCTTCGAAATTCCGCAAAATCTAACACGTGATGAACAATTTATATTAGTGCAACTGCGTACTGCTTTGCAGTTGCAACGATGGAATGTAAATCAAGTGCGTTTGGCACTTGATATTGACCATGCCACCGTTGCAGCACTCGAAGAGCACGGCACAAGACTTGCAGGCATACGTATAATGCCCGACTGGTTGCGATATTATCCCGAAGGGCGGTATATGACTAATATTGTGGGATATTTGCGCCCAATTAATGCCGCCGACCTCGCGAGCAATGCCCAATACGGATACACCGCCGCCGACCTTTTTGGTGCAACGGGCATTGAGCGTGCTTTTGAACATCAACTACGAGGTACACGTGGTGAAACTATAATAGAAATTGACAATATGGGTCGCAGAGTTGGTGTTATTAACCAATCTCCGCCTGTTGCAGGCGACGACATTTTTCTCACCATAGACTCTGTTTTGCAGCGTCAAGTGTATTATGCAATAGAAGACCAGCTTGTTACGGTTTTGCTAAACCGTCTACGCTCTCAGCAAACCATTTTCGCCCGTGAAATTTTGGCATCGACTATACGCAGCAACAATATAAATTCCTTGCTTATTATGGATGCGGAACAAACGTACTACCCAATATCTTTTGCGGTGCAAACTTTTATAAACAGTAACAGCGACATTGACCCAGATGACCTTACCACAACCGCATACCGTACCGCTTTAAACAATTTTATCAGCGAAAACATTCTTAATGGACGCATCAATTTAGGACAGATAATTGGAGTAATGGAAGAGCAAGACATTATAGACATGGTGCAAATTGCTGCAAGTCCACAGTTTAACCCCGTCGGTGCTTTAATTGAAATTATCGAAGCACGTATGCTTACCCCTCAAATGGTCAATATTGACCCAGCGACGGGCTCTGCCGTCATAACGGACATCCATACAGGTGCATTAATTGCCGCTGTAAACTATCCCACTTTCAATGGCAACCACCTATTGCCTCACAGTTTTGACCTAGCATATTTTCATCAAATAAACAACGACCCAAGCCGTCCGCAATACGAGCGGGCTTTCCGTGAGATGCAGGCTCCTGGGTCTACTTTTAAAATGATAACAGGGCTTGCCGCAATGAGTCAGGGTGTAATTTCACCATCATCAACGATTTTTGACAATGTAGTTTTTCGTGATGCAGGCGTACCTTACGTACATTGCATGGGCAGTCATGGGCTAATTAATATTGTGGACGCTATTGCCGTTAGCTGCAACTATTTCTTTAACCGCGTTGCATGGAATCTTGGCAATCACCGTACAGGTCAAACATTAGAAGGCATTGCGACGCTAAATTACTATATGATGGCACTTGGGCTTGGCTCACCAACAGGCATAGAAATATCTGAAGCTCCCACAACCGTTGCCGGCGGGTTTCCTAATATCGCATCTCCTGAGGCGGTGGTGGCAACAGGCAGGAGTTCGACATGGAGAGACGGTTATACCACTCATGTATCCATTGGTCAAGGTTTTAATGCTTACACTGCCACGTCAATGGCAAAGGTCATGGCAACCCTTGCAACAGGAGGTACGCGACTAGAAATGACGCTAATTAGCCGCATTAATCACTCCGACGGCACAGTTACCTTGCTTGAGCCCTATATCGAATATGAATTGGAAATTCAACCAGAGCATATTAATGCCATTCATCAAGGTATGCTGGCTACCCAAACCCGTGGTACAGCAAGGGGCGTTTTTGCAGGCTTTCCTATTCAGATTGGTGTAAAATCAGGTACTGCAGAAGTAGACACCGCAAGGCTCAGCCACTCTTCATACGGCGGCTTTGCACCATTTGATAATCCTCAAATAGCCTTTTATATAATGATGCCTCATGGTGATTCTCCATTTTTAAGAAGCCTTGCGGGACATGTAAACCGCGGCATTCTTGAGGCATACTTCGGCATCGGCAACACACAAGCACCTCCCCAAAGCAATTTGGGTATACATTAGCACAAATTTTGGTGCTTTACAAAACCAATGATGTGTGTTAGAATTTTTTATAGTGAATTAATACTAATTCCAATTTAATGCACGGAGTGCCGACTGAGCCCCAAACGCAAGGCGTTTGGGAATAGCGAAGGAGGGCAGTCCATGATTTTAAATGGGATTAGTATAACTTGAAAACACTAACACGAAGTGTTAAAGTGTTTTCAAGTATAACGTCTATAGGTTGATTTAAGGGGTTGATTATTTTGAAAATAGAGCGCATTAGCGAAAATCAAATAAAGTTTTTTTTGACATCGGACGACCTTTCTCAAAGAGATATACAGCTCCACGAACTTGCCTACGGCT
>WRBU01000187.1 GCA_009784355.1 Defluviitaleaceae bacterium | reverse complement strand
GGCAGTACGATTTTTCTTGATGAAGAGCATCAGCTTGGCTGGCGGGGGCTTGTTGATACCAATACTGTGGTTTTGAGTGAGCATTTTTCTGGGGTTACGCTTCAATTTTCGCAGCCGCCGCAAAATGTTGTAGTCAGGCAGTGGTGGGAAAACCAAATTCCTGCGGATGTTCTTTTGGCGGCGCAGTGGCAGGATATTTTGGAGTTTCCAAGTTACTCTTTTACAGCGCATCAAAACGAAGTTGTTTTTATTAGCAATAACGGATATAGTGCTATCTTTGAGGTGATTGCTACGTGGGAGTTCGGCGTTGTGCATTTTGCATTCCGCACGCAAAGCACCGTGGACAATCCCTTTGCGGCGGCGGTGATTGAGTATTTTGAGGGGGCTTTGTCGCCTGAATTAAATGTTGCTAATTGGGTGGATGTTGACGGCAATGGTACGCTTGGCGTGCTTGCTGTGAGAAATGAGCCAACAGAGCATGAATGGGGTTTTCCTATGGGTCGTGTTTTTTATTTGCATGACGGCAGATTGCATTATGCGGACGTGGGACCACAGGATATGGGATACCATAGCGGTACAGGTCTTGAGGGTCGGCTTATAAATTTTATGAGTGATGGCGGGCATTCTTCGTATACATTTTTTGCTATTGTTGACGGAGATTTAGTTCCCGATTTTACTTTATACAGGTATCCTGCGGATGCTTATAACAATTTTTATTACTATATTTTTGACGGCGGGTTTGAAAATTGGGATGAACGGCGAAATCTTACGCTAACAGAGTTTAATGAGCTTCGTAATAAATATTTGCCCCAATGGACAGCGGTATTTAGGGCATGGGATGACGAAACTGCCGACATTTTGCGGTTTAATGTATTCC
The DNA here is from genome assembly GCA_009784355.1 of Defluviitaleaceae bacterium. Classification (GTDB taxonomy): domain Bacteria; phylum Bacillota; class Clostridia; order Lachnospirales; family WRAX01; genus WRBJ01. Next base: position 2,692 of record WRBU01000187.1, on the reverse strand, counting down.
AATAGCATTAAAAAACGCTTCGCTTGACTTATGGGGCGGGCGGTTGTAGCGTCCTAGTTTAAAAAGACTGCTTGGGTCGCCAAAGGTTATTGTGTTGTGGCGTTCGCTGCATGTTAGGGTTGTTAGGTAGCCTGCGGATTTTATTATTTCGTCGGACAGCTCGCTGAAAATGCCTAGGGGATAGACGAAGCTGTTGGCGGTAAGTCCTGCGTTTTGGTGCAGGACATTTGCGAAAAGCTGCAGGTCTGCCAAAAGTCTTGTGCGGTAACTGCTTTCGGTTTCGCTACCTTTTTTTCCTACCCCTGCACCGCCGTGCAGGTCGTAGCTGTGGCATGAAATTTCAATTCGCCCAGAATTTGTGGCTTTTTCCACATCTGCCCATGTCATATGTGGAAAAGACTGGTCTTTTTGCTCGCTGGAAATTTTTGTATATTTGTCGGTTTGCGCACCTATAATAGCCATTGTGACATTTGCGTCAAATTTTTCTAAAAGTGTTAGCAGGATGTCGAGGGCTGGTTGCCTGCCGTCGTCAAAAGACAGAACAATAGGCTTTTCGGGCAATGGTTTGCCCAAATTTACAAAATCGATTAAATCCTGCATTACGACTGTGTTGTAGCCAAGGGATTGCAGGTGGTGCAAGTCTGCCTCAAACTCTTCTTCGGTTATTTCCCAACGGTTGCTGGGGTTGTCTTCCAAGGCATGATACATTATTATTGGCACGATTACCTCTTCGCCTTGTTTTGCGCCATATAGGCTTTCTAACGGGGCGGCAATGGTGATTTGTGCGGCGAGCAATATAGCGCATAGCACCAAAAAGGCGGAACAAAAAAATCTTTTCATAAAACTCCTCCGAGTAACGGTTTTTGATTAGTATTTGCAAAATTGGTCATGGTAGGCGGTGAAATTATTGGAAAAAACGGCACGCAAAACGATTAAAAAATATGAAATGCTGGCGGCAGGAAATGGCATTGTGGTAGGTTTTTCCGGTGGTGCGGATTCTGTTGCCTTATTGCATTTTTTGACTAACGAGCAATACTTGCCTTTGCTGGCTGTACACGTGAATCATGGCTTGCGCGGGGCTGACGCTGATGCTGACGCTGTTTTTTGTGAGGAATTTTGCCGTAAAATTGGTGTGGATTTTGAATTGCATCATGCGGATGTTGCAAAATTTGCCAAAGAGGGCAAGGTTTCCATTGAAGCTGCGGGGCGCAAACTTCGTTATGAAATTTTTAATGAAGCGGCGCAAAAGCGTGATTTTGGACATATTGCCGTGGCGCATAACCAAAATGATGTGGCGGAAACTGTGTTATTGCAGATTTTGCGTGGGACAGGGCGGGTTCGTGGCATTGCTCCTGTGCGTGAAAATATAATACGCCCTTTGATAGATGTGCCTCGGAGCGAAATTGAGGGGTATTGCGTGCGGCATGGCTTGGAGTATAGGCATGATGCTAGTAATGATGGGGATGGTTTTGCACGTAATAAGTTGCGGAATAAATATTTGCCGCAGTTGGCGGCTGAGTTTAATCCTAATTTGGTGGAGAATTTGGCGCAGTTGGCGGAGGTTTCTCGTGAAGAGGATGAGTATTTGGAAGAGTTGGTGGGTAGTGCGGGCGAGCGGGGACGCTCGCCCCTACAAAGGCGGTGGGTGCGGGGGTTGATACGGGAAGCAAAAGGTGATTTGGAGAATATTACATTTGACCACGTGGAGGCCGTTTTGGAGTTGGAGAAGGGTGCTACTGGTAGGGAAGTTGCTTTGCCTGACGGCTTTTTGGCGAGGAATGTTTACGGGCGGGTTGAAATTGTGAAGCGTAAGCTGCCTTTGCAGTTTAGCTATGAATTGCCTTTGGGGCAGGATGTTTATGTGGCAGAAATTGATAGATGGTTTTATTTGGGGGAAAATCCGCCGAAAAGAGTTGGCATCACAACTTATAATCTGCCTGTAAAATTGGACATGATGACAGATGTGAAAGTGCGAACCCGCATGGCGGGTGACAAAATTTACATTGGCGGCGTTGGCACAAAAAAAATTAAGAATTATTTTATTGATAAAAAAATACCTAGGCATGAACGTGATGCTGTGGTTTTTGTAGCAAATAAAAGTGATGTAATTATTATGCAGGGTGGTGTTTGTGATGACAAATACACCTGTGATGATGGTGATGGATTATTGCAAATTTGGAGAGAATTAGGGGAGGAGAGCGATTATGACTTACAATTTTGCGGAGATGTTTTCTAGGCAGGTAATTGCAGAGCGTGTAAAGGAGCTTGCAGTAGAGATTAATGCCGATTATGAGGGGCAGGAAGTGGTCTTGGTTTGCATTTTAAAAGGTGCGGCGGTGTTTATGTCGGATTTGATGCGGCATTTGACAGTTGATGTTAAGGTTGAATACATGCAGCTTTGCAGTTATGAAGGTGAAAATTCCAGAGGCAAAATAAAAATGGATTTGGATGTGAGTGATGATATTTTTGGCAATAATGTAATTGTTGTAGAAGATATTATTGACACAGGCGGCACAATAGAATTTATTCGTGCGCATTTGATGACAAAAAAACCTGCCACGGTGAAATTTTGTGTGTTATTGGACAACCCCGTGCGGCGCAATGAGGGATGCGAAAAAGCTGACTATGTGGGTTTTGTTATACCTAATCAATTTGTTTTTGGGTATGGGCTTGACTACAATGGTAAGTACCG
>WRBU01000186.1 GCA_009784355.1 Defluviitaleaceae bacterium | reverse complement strand
CAAAATTTGGCATAGAAAAAATCTCGCCCAAAACCCATGAGCAATTTAATGCCAAAGAGCATGAAGTGTTGATGGCAGAGCAAAAAGAGGGCTTTACCAAAGGCGAGATTATAAAGACAATTAACAGCGGGTATCGTTATAACGATACAATTATTGTGAGAGCAAATGTTATTGCGGCGAGATAAGGGGGAATATTATGAAACCAGTACGAGGAATTAGTTTGTTGATGTTTTTTATTGCCTTGCCACTTGGCATTGGTATGCTTATTGGCGGCTGGACTTTGGCGCATTACGATGTTTTCGGGCTTTGGCTTAACCCGCTTACACCACAGGGCATTGTGTGGTTTGGGATTGCCCTTGTGTGCCTAATACAGTTCTTTCGCAGAAAAAAACGCCTTGAAATGCTTAAAAACGCAGGCACACGCTATGAAGCCGAGCAAGTGGAGATTAGATGGAGCGGCAGAGCCGACTGCGTTTATACAAACGAGCGCGGCGAAAGATGCATTGTGCGAAGCCGTGTGCTTGTTGTAACCAATATCGGGCTTGTATCATCAAATTTTGCCGCCACCATTTATGTGGACAAACAAGACCCCAGCAATTATGAGGTTGAAGTTTTTCGCAAGGGGATTGGTGAAGGGCAGTTTGATAAGGATTATAGGTAGGCAGGTTAAAATTTTAAAGGCACGGCAGGAGAACTATGAACTGGAAAAAATATCAAGAGCATTTTAAGCGGCACAAGCTGGACGAAGACCATTTTGTGCTGGGGGTAGACTTGGGCAATGCCACATCAAGCATTGCTTATTTTGACGCATTGCGGCAAAATGCTGAAATACTTGATATTTCGGGGGGTTATGGAAAGCCCTCTGTGCCTACTGTGCTGCAATATATAAACGCCACGGATGAATGGATTTTTGGGGAATATGCCGTTATAAACGCCAATGGACAAGACCCTTTGCTTCTCGGGTTTGTGGAGCGCATGGGCGAAAATGGGTTAGAGCCGTCTATAAAATCTTTTGCGGTAAAAACGGTGGATGTGGCGGCAAGGTATATAGGCGAGCTTATTGCAAATTGTAAAAGCATCAACCCAAAGGCGGCTATTGCGGGCATTGTGGCTGTTATGCCCGACTTTGTGCCTAATGAAGCCGTGGCGGCTCTTCGGGCGGCTTTTGAAACGGCGGGATATGGGGGCTTACTTATAGACATTGTGCAAGAGCGTCAAGCGGCTTTGGCGTATTTCAAGCATAATAGCATAGATGCAAAAAAGGCACAAAAGGTCTTGTGGCTGGACTTTGGCGACAGGGCTTTGCGGGGTGGGCTGTATGAAATTAAGGATGACAGCAAAACAATAGAATGTTTGGAAGCGGCACATGACACGGCTTTGGGCATGGCAAAATTTGATAAAGAAATTTATGACATGCTGGCGAGTGTATATTGCCAAAATAAAGGCATTACGCAGGATGAGCTAAACAAGACAGAGCGGGAGCAGTTGCTGACCTTTGCTTATGGGCACAAGGACGTTATTTTAAACAATGAGGCAAGCCAGACCCGCATTTATTATAATTTTGTGCATCCGCCCTTTTCTGCGGTGGTTTATGGGGCAGATGTGGAAGGCATTACGAGGTCTTGGAAAGGTGCGTTGGAGGATTTTGTAAATAGACTGCTGGGGAGCAATGTGGCAGACGGCATTGCCGTGGTTTGCACGGGCGGCGGCTTTGAAGCACCTTGGGCAAAAAGAAAAATTGCAAGCATTTTTAAATGTACAAAAGTTTCGTTTGCCAAAAACACAAAGGGAGTTTTGGCGGCTGGCGCAACATATTTGGCGGCCGGTACTTTTGGCTTTTTGCCGCCCTTTGACTTTGAAATTACAGACAACCACAAACGCCTGCACGACATAGGCATCAACATTAAAGAGCGTTTTTACACCATTTTGCCCCGTGGTAGCTGGCTGTGGCAAAAACCAAAAACAATCTACGTTATACCCGAACAAAGCCCCGAAATTGAGCTTTTTGTGAGGGATGAAGCGGGCAAAATCTTAACCCTTGGCAAGGCTGAATTTAAAACTACGCCCAAACGCCCAAACGGCACAACCCGCATAGCACTTGACATAGAAGCAATAGATGCCGACAGCTACACCGTTAAAATAAAAGATTTGGGCTTTGGGGAGATGTTTCCCGCAACAAACCAAGTGGAGAGCTTTGAAATGAGGATACAATGCTAATGATTATTCTGTTGTACTTCGTAGGGACACCCGCCCCTACAACATTGTTAAAATGACGGCAATGACAGTAGGGACAGTAGAAATAGATATAGGGAAACTTAAAAACTTGCTGCCCATCAACGAAGCGTAGCGGAGTGGTTTTTTGCAAAGCAAAAAAGATTTCCATGTAGGGGCGGATTTTATCCGCCTGCTAGATTTCGGTCAGAGGGCTCACTTGGTAAGTCATAAGCTACACGGGCGGATAAAATCCGCCCCTACGAAGGACACAACCAATAGAGACATAAAGGGAGGGGCAAAACCCATGAACTGGGAAAAATACCGTGATGAAATACGTGAAAAAGGCGGGGCATTGCCCGAGGATTGGTATATTTTGGGGATAGACCTTGGTACTACCAACTCCGTCATAAGCTACTGGGATAATGGGGCAAAACGCCCAGAACCCATTGACACTTCAAATGGCTTTGGGAAAATTCCTTTGCCAAGCGTGGTGCAATACCGCCCCGACGAGAGCGGGGAAGGCGAATGGGTCGTGGGGGAGGAAGCGTGGCGAAGCATCAAAATTTACCCCGAAACCACAATACGAAGCATAAAGCGCAAAATGGGGTCAAACGAAACAGTGGAGCTTGGCGGAAAAAAATACCTGCCCGAAGAAATTTCAGCAAAAATTTTGGCGCAAATGGTGGAGTATTGCCAAAGCCTTAACCCAAAAGCAGAAATTGCGGGGCTTGTGGTGAGCGTGCCTTATGACTTTGAAGATGCCGCAAAAAAAGCAACCATGCAGGCAGTAGAGCTTGCGGGGCTTCAAGACAAGCTGATATGCCTTATGGAAGAGCCAAAGGCGGCGGCACTTGCGTACAATTTCCGCAAAGAGCTGGCGCAAGACGAAAAAATACTTGTGTTTGACTTTGGCGGCGGCACATTGGACATTACCCTGTTTCATGTGGTAGAAAAAAACGACACAAAAATAAAATTGCAAGTAATTGCAGAGGGCGGCGAAGCCCAGCACGGCGGGGATAATATTGACGACATTCTCCTTGCAAAAAGTTATGAGCTAATACAGGAAAAAATTGGCATGGGACAAGCCGACATTGCCCCCGAAAATAGGGCAGAGCTTTCAATAAGAGCCCGTGAAGCCAAAGAGCGTTTAAGCGGCGTTAAGTCCTTCCGCATACCCTTTACCTTCTGCATACCGCCTTTTGTGGAGCTTTTGACACGTGAGCAATTTGAGGAGCTCGCCGCAGACTTCATTGACAAAACCCGCAAATTGGTGCAAAAGGCGTTGCGTGAAGCCTACACAGGGGCAATTTATCCCGACCAAATAGACCGTGTGCTTTTGGAGGGCGGCTCGTCCACCATGCCGTGGGTGCGGGAT
>WRBU01000185.1 GCA_009784355.1 Defluviitaleaceae bacterium | reverse complement strand
GATTTATAAATGGCAATAACTGCTAAATCTTCCAAATCATTTCTGCCAATTGGCACGGCGGCAATGGGCGCAGAGCCTTCTATGGAAGCATATACCGCAGCACCGCCAGCAATAACATGGGCATTTGTAGCTACATAATAGCGTGAAGCAGTTTCGTAAAATAAAATACCTGTACCTGCTCTTGCCCGTGTTTGTCCTGCGCTAAAGCTCACATCTGCTTGCATAACAACAGAAAGAGTAACAACACTTGGCTTTACTGCTTCTACCAAAGCAACATAATCCCCGCGATAAACCAGCGGGTTTTGCAAATTTGCCGATGTTAATGGTGTATGTACATTATCAAAGGCAAAGCTCTCTCGCTGGGCACTGTCGTTTAAAAGGCGGGGCAAAACATAATTGGTAGCAATTTGTGAGCCAAACCCCAAACCAGCCCCCAAAAGCGGAGCACCAACAAAGGTAACGATAAGTGCTATTGCTACTGCTAAAAACAACTTGCCCCCCGTTTTTCTTGCCTCCTTGCGGCCTTCAAGCTCTTCAGCCCAAAAAGCCTCAAACATTGCAACTTCGTCATTATTGCATCCATGCAAATTTTCATGTTCGTCAAAGTTATTTTCGTCATATCTTCTCATAAGCAACCTCCTCACAAATATCTATATACAATTATATCACATTTTTGCAAAAAATCAAACTCAAAAATTTTTCTTGACATTTTTTTTGCGATGCTTTATAATCTATAAAGCACATGAGTCAAGCAACTGTGGCGGAAGTGGTATACGCGCAAGACTAAGGATCTTGTGTCAATTATGACGTGCAGGTTCAAGTCCTGTCAGTTGCACGGCCGGTCCCTGGCTCGCCAAACCGGCGAACACACCCCCCTTAATCTATTTCAACCCCCCTGCGTCGGTATTCCTCATGCCGGCGCAACCCCTTTTTATAGCAAAAAGACGACCTCCAAGGTCGTCTTTATTCGTTCAAGGATATGTATTTTGCCAGAAAATTTTTTCTAGCATAAAAAGCTCTTGATGTGCTGCCGTGTCCTTTGCCTTTTGTGCGTGGTTGCACATATACGCCCATTCTTCCTGTTAAAGCCGAAAAACCTCGACTTGAGTCTATAATGCAACTTTGAATAATCTCGTAGTCTTCCTTTATAGTCTCAAACATTTTCTCGTCTAAATCTATTGAAGTAACCGAATGTACAAATGTTGGCTGGCTATAACTTATACCTACAACTCTTGCTACAATAACTGATTTTTGTAACTTGGCGAAAAGATGACTATCTTCAAAAGGTGTCCTTGCCACATGGTAAGGGTCTATCATAGTTATAGCCATGGTTTCTTTAAAAGATAGTAAACCGTTTTTAAGACGTTTTATTGGGACACTTTTTAGCTCCCAAGAGCCAAAATTAGGACTTTGTGCCGAGTTTATTGGCAACCCCAAAAACCTTTCGCAGACATGCCCGGCCCATCCTTTGTTTACCTTGCCTTTATTGGACAAAATTGTAACACCATATTTTTCTGCAAGTTCGTGCAAATTTTGCCCTTCCAATAGCTTCAATTTTTTTTCTGTGCATATTTCTCCTATATGCTTGCAATTAGTAATTCGTTAATTTTTCCACGCCTTGCTCGGTTTGAATTTATCGCCCTGCTGGCTTCGATTCTTGAAATTTGATGATTTGCGTACAATCTTTCGAAAAAATCATCCCCTTCATCTGTATTTTTTGGATCGGAATTGCTTGCGAGTATATATGCACCACGTTCACTCATTTCGTTAATAAATTTGGCGAGATCTATTTGTTTGTTGTCGCAGAACCCATTTTCACTATAAAATGTAAAGCTAGAAGTAGAAGAGAGAGGTCGGTAGGGAGGATCGAAATATACAAATGTCTTATCATCGATAAAACTTGTAGATAATTTATAGTCACTATGCACTATGTTAACTCTTTGGAGTTTTTTTGATGATACAGCAAGATTTTTCTCGTCGCATATGGAAGGATTGTTGTACTTGCCTTGCGGAACATTGAAATTTCCTTTTGAATTGACACGATAAAGACCATTAAAACATGTTCGATTGAGGAAGATAAAAAGTGCTGCAATTTCAACTGAAGTGTTATAACCGACTTTTTTCAGTGCGTTGTACTTTTCTCGTTTATCATAGTAAAATTCCTTACGCCTTTCTTCGGAAGAAGATATGTATTTGTTTTGAAAATCAAACAAGACATCAATTAAAGCGTCCACACTATCACGAACAACTACGTAGGCGTTTATCAGCTCTTTGTTTATATCGCTTATATAAAATTCGTCAAGTTTGAAATTGTTTAGAATATCAAAAAGGACTGCTCCGCCACCAACAAAAGGTTCGGCATATTTTTTTATATGGATGCCTAGCTCGGCAGGATATTTTTTTCTAATTTCGCCAAGTAACTGTCCTTTTCCGCCTGCCCATTTAACAAAAGGCTTGGCAGAAAGCATATCTGCAAATATCAGCATACGTAGCACCTCCACTTCGAGTTTATCACACTACCAATATTATTGCAATAAATATCTATATTAAAACAGGAACAAAACCAATAATAAATCCCAGCACGCCTCCAAGGGCGGCTATCCATTTAAGATGTTTGCGTACGACGGATAGGAGCAACTTTTCGGTTTCGGCAGGGTCTAGTTGGTTTATTTTTTCTTCGATTATTTTAGAGATGTTTAGGGATGAAATTAGCAATTCGGCGGCTTTTTTGGTTAGAAATGCGACTAGAGGGCGGATATTTTCGGTCTGTAAAAAACTTTGTTCTAGCAAATGATGGGGTGCGTGGTCGATGAGCTTGTCAATGTTTTGTGCAAGAGCCGCTTGACCCTCGTCAGACTGCAAAAAATCAATGAGATTTTTTGTTAACGATTTGTAAATTTTATCAGGATTGACAAACACACCAAGGAGTCCCTTGGTGTTTTCTTTTATTATTTTTGTTGTGGTTTGGTGCAAAAACTCACCCCATTTTGGATGGTCAATGAAACTTTGGGCATAAGAGTGAGCTTTTGGTATATGAAGGGTTGTAAAGTCTTTAACATGATAGGCATGTATTGCAAAGTCAGCGACAAAGCCACGCAACGCCTTTGTGATGCCGTCGATTATTTCGTCGTCAGTAGCTGCTTTCATCAAAGTTTCGGGGGTTAGCACACTTTGCCCAAGCTGTTCGCCAATGCTTTTTGCAAGTTGTGCTTGCTCCTTTGGAATTAGTCCAGGAGTAAAAGGCAATTTAAAGCCCCCTATTTTGATTGCTTTGTGGGGGCGAAAAAGCATGATTATAGCTAACACATTTGTGCCAAAGCCTATAACTGCGCCTAAAATTGGCATTATAAAAATCGAAAAATTCATCATTCACTCCAAATAGTATTTATAATCGTTGCTTTGTCTGCAATAGTCCGTCCCTAGTGCAGGGCGGCATCGAATAATAGTCATTGAGTACAAAACAACAGCAACAATCGCCAAAAGTGCCACGCCAAGTGCCACAAAAAATACCACCTTACGTTTGTCCATGTATATTAGGCCTCCTACCAAACATCCCGCACGGCACGGCGCAAAATTTCATCTTCATTAATTTT
>WRBU01000184.1 GCA_009784355.1 Defluviitaleaceae bacterium | reverse complement strand
TTACTTACCGCCGAGCTTGGTTGTGATGCGGAAGATATTTTGGATTTTGACCTTATGTTGTACGAATACGCCAAAGGCGAGCTTGTTGGCGAAGGCGGCGAGTTTATTTCCTCATCCCGTTTGGATGATTTGTGGATGGTATACGGCGGCTTGCAAGCATTATTGACCGCAGAAGCCGGGACATTTACTAAAATGGTTTTTGCACCAGACAATGAAGAGGTTGGTTCATTAAGCACTCAAGGGGCAGACTCCCGTTTTATCAAAAGTGTTATAAAGCGCATTGTTCCACATGGAACATTCGACCGTGCTTTGGCGCAAACTTTCGTAATTTCTGCCGACTTGGCACATGGCTCACATCCAAATTACCCCGAAAAAGACGACCCAACCACACCAACCGTGCTTGGTAAAGGGCCCGTAATAAAATACTCTGCCAACAAAAAATATGCAACAACGGGATATACTGCGGCAGTCTTTAAAAGATTATGCCAGCTTGCTGACGTACCTTGCCAAGGTTATATCACCCGTTCTGATATACAAGGCGGCTCTACCATCGGCGCAATGATGGGGGCAAATCTTGGCGTAGCTGTTGTAGACATGGGCTTGGCGGTGTTTGGTATGCATTCTATCCGTGAATTTGGTGCTGTTGCCGACCACAACTATTTGCTAAAACTTTTCTCGACATTCTTTAAAAATGAGGTTAAATAGATGATATTAAATTTTATTAGAGGTATTTTTATCGGGCTTGCTTTGGTTATTCCCGGGCTTTCGGCATCCACTTTTGCCGTGGTTATGGGTATATACGACAAGCTAATAGGAAACTTAAATACCCTAAGAAAAGAAACCCGAAAAAGTTTGAAGTTTCTCATGCCTATTGGGGCAGGGGCGGCGGTTGGTATACTTGCTTCTGCAGGATTTTTACTGTGGGTTATAGAAATGTTTGAACTGCCCAGCTACGCCTTTTTTATTGGGTTGGTGCTTGGTAGCCTTCCTGTAATTTACAAAAAAATGAAGCCTGGCAAGCCAAAAAAGCTAAACTATGGATTGTTAGTTATAGGGTTGTTGTCCATCCCCGCTTTGCACTTTTTAATTCCATCGTCGGTTGAATATAACACGCAGATAATGGCGATTGGGGATTTTGGGGATTTTGCAATAATTTTTATTGCTGGTTTTGTTTCCTGCTTTTTAATAGCACTGCCGGGGGTAAGCGGCGCAATGATACTAATACTCATTGGTCAATTTGCCACGGTTTATGGTGCTGTTTCAAATTTTGCCGACTCTATTTTGATGACTATACGGGGGCAAGAAGATGCTTGGTATCTGGGTTTAAGCGCGCTTTTAATTGTGCTTGTGTTTTTTGTTGGTGCTGTCATTGGCTTGTTTTTAGCAGCAAAAATTATTGGTGCATTAATAGAGCGTTATGAAGCATCCGTGTATTTTGCTGTTATGGGTATAATTTTGGGTGCTGTTTTGGTGCTTTATGACGAAGGTGTTGGGCAGCATATTATGCATAGCTTTAGAGAGGGCAGCATTTGGGTTATTTTACGTGATTTAGGGCTTTCTCTTGCGGCAGTTGCCCTTGGTTATATTTGCACGGGCTTTATGGGCAGGGATAAAAAAGCGGCATAGGAGATACTTATGGAATGGACAAAAGTTAAAATAGAATGTGAAGCAAGCAACATTGAAATCATCTGCGGCATATTGCTTGCCCACGGAATAGAAGGTGTCGAGATTATTGACCCGCAAGAAAACTTACGGTTTTTAAATGAGGGTGAGATTTATAACTGGGATTATGTAGAGGATGAGCTTTTGGAGCAAAATACAGATGCCCCAACGCAAATTCAATTCTTTTTGCCTGTCTGTGATGCCCCACTCAACAAGTCTTTGCAAGGTATTAGTATTGCTTTGGGAGAACTAGGCAAGTTGTCAATGGAAGTTGTTGAAGATGATTGGAGCGAAAAATGGCTTGAATTTTACAAGCCGTTTAAGGTTGGTAAAAGCATTGTGGTGCGTCCTTTTTGGGAAGAATATGCCCCAAAAGATGATGAAGTAATCTTTACAATAGACCCTGGTCATGTTTTTGGTACGGGACAGCATCAAAGCACGTCATTGTGTATTCAGCTGCTTGAAAAACACATCGGTTGCGGCGAAAAGATGCTGGACATCGGTTGCGGCAGTGGAATTTTATCAATAATATCGCTTCTTTTGGGTGCAAACCACGCCACCGCAGTTGACATTGACCCGCAAGCAACAAAAATGACTCTAATTAATGCCGAACACAACAATATACCGCCGCATAGAATTGATACTTTATGCGGCAATGTTCTCGCAGACGAGGGCTTTGTGCATCGGCTTTCTCACGCTTCATATCATTTAATCACAGCTAATATTGTTGCGGATGTCATTATTAAACTTGCTCCGATTGTAGCGAAGCTACTTGTTCAAGAAGGAAAATTTATTGTTGGCGGCATTATTGACGACAGGGCAGGCGAGGTCGCCGAAGCTCTGCAAGCTGCTGGATTTAAAATTATAGAAACCATGACAAGAGATAATTGGGTGGCATATGCATCGATTTTTCATAAATAACCAAGATATTTTTGCAAATGAAATTGTGTTGGCGAGCGAAAATGCCGCACATGCCCATGTTTTGCGTCTTAAAGTTGGTGAGGAAATTGTTTGCACCATTTCTGGCGGGAATATGGACTATTTTTGCAAAGTTTCCTCTGTTGCAAAAAGCGAAGTGCGTACACATGTATTAAAAACCGCACAAAACATAGCAGAAATGCCTATTAACATAACACTGTTTCAAGCTCTGCCAAAAGGCAGTAAAATGGGCGACATTATTGAAAATACAACAGAATTAGGAATACACACCATAATCCCTATTGTTACCGAGCGTTGTGTTTCCCGCCACAACAATGATGATAGCCAAAGCAAAATTTCACGCTGGCAAAAAATTTCGGAAAGTTCTGCGAAGTTATCCCATAGGGGATACATCCCCAAAATTGGTGATGTATTATCTTTTTTAGAAGCGGTCGAAGCGGCGCAGTCTTATGACATCGTTTTTGCCTGCTATGAGGAAGAAAAAGAGCAAAGCCTTGCCGATTTTATGAAATCCCGTGATGTAGCCATCGTTAAAAGTATGGCCTTTTTTATAGGCTCGGAAGGTGGCTTTTCGCCGTATGAGGCAGATATTTTTGCAAAAAACCTCATACCCACTGTTTCAATAGGAACAAGGATATTACGAAGCATATCTGCGGCATCTGCTGTTTTGTCACAATTAAACTTCTATCTCGACCTAATACGAAAGGACAAGCCATGATATATTTAGACCACGCTGCCACAACAAAACCTACCAAAGTTGCGATTGATGCTTTTTTACGTTGCTGTGAAAATTTCGGCAACCCGTCATCATTGCATCAAGCGGGGATTGATGCCGAGAGGGAAGTTTCATCAGCTCGTAAAGCTCTATCAAGCATTATCGGGGCAAAGCCAAACGAAATTTTTTTCACATCAGGAGGCACGGAGGCAAATAATCTAGCCATTTTTGGAGCAGCCAAAAAACCCAAAGGGCGTAGAATTATCACAACACGGTCG
>WRBU01000183.1 GCA_009784355.1 Defluviitaleaceae bacterium | reverse complement strand
CAGCAGTGGATGCTGGTTGCGTGCTTATCACTTTTACCTATTGTAATTGTTGAGTTTGAGAAATTTATTTTGAATAAATTTGCTAGATAATAAAACAGGCGACCAAATCAAGGTCGCCTGTTTTATGCTAAACGATTTTATTAAACTTTACGCAAACGCTTTCTAAAACGCATAATTAAGATAAAAATATAGCAGAAAAAAGGAAAAACCCAAAAGGTAAAAGAGTGAAACGACATAGGTCTAATGCCGTCTTGTGTAATCCTTATGTCAAATCCTTCCGATGCAGTTGTTCCGTGAATATTAACTATGTAACGGTGAAAACCGCCAGAAAAAGTCAGCTCTTCCTGCCACCATTGGAGGGATTGTTGCATATCTCCAAATATAGATGCATGGACTTCATTAAATGACGAACGAATGCTTAACCTATATCTAGGCAGCAGTGTATTTTTGCTAAATACAAGAATTTGACGGTTGGCACGGAATTCGTGACCCGAAAATGTGAAATGGGGGTCATCGGTTTCGACTACAAAAATCATAAGGTCGTTTACTTGGCTTGTAGCTAAAATTTCTTTTTCTTCTAACATGTCGTGTATATCTTGGCTTGAAAAAGTGTAGGTTATGAAAAATATTGTAATAAGGTAAGCGGGTATGAATACAATCGCCGTTATGTCATTGATTGTTCGTTGCCATCTCTTTTCGGACTTCATTAAATCACCATCTTACCAAAATGTATGGAGTGTGTTGTATAAACGTAGGGGCGGTTACCAACCGCCCGCACAAGCCTGCTGTTTTCAATATCCATCAATTACCCAAAATAAAGTTATCAACCAGCGAATAAAAGGCGGCTAATAGCCGCCCCTACAATCACTATTTGCCGTATCCCGAAAACTCAATAGCATCCGCAAAGGTGTTTTGAAAATCATCTTTCCAATTCTGCAGGGCGTAGTCCTCTACTTCTTTTAGCGTTAGTTTTATTATTTCTTTTTGGTTTGCTTTTATTAGTGTTTCAAAACCTTCCATGGTTTCATATATGTCGTTAAATACAATACCGTATCTTATGCTTGCGGCAGCTACTCTATATCTAAATCTAGTTCCGTTTTTTGATACAAGTAGCAGGCAGTTGAAATTTGCCACTATGAGGTCTTTTAGGTTCTTTAATTTATCGTTTGAAGCAGTAGGGCTTTTGATTTCATGGAAGTAGTCTTGCATTGCACGAAGTATCATGTTTACGTATAGGTTTGCGCTTATATTGTCAAGTTGTCTTTTTTCTTCAAAATCTTTCTTGTAACTTGTTAAAACGCCTGTGGTGCGAACGAATAATGGTCGATAGTCATCGGCAGAAGCAACTACATGAGAGAACAAATCAATGCAATCCAAATCCCAATCATCAAAATCAATACTGTTAAGGATTTCAACTGCAGAGTTAGCAATATCACGCACTTCATCGGAATTATTTTCTTTGGCTTATATTACCCAAGTATCAAGGATTTTAAGTGCAGTAGCAACTTTTGGGTCGCTCCAAATTTCCAAGTCAGGATTTTGCAAATATTCGTCTTTTAGTTTGTGTAACTTCTCTAACTCATGGTTTCCTTTAAGCGAGAAGAAATCATTTACAAATCTTTCTTTTGTTAGTTCTTGCATTTTGTGCACCTCCATCTTTACTAATCGTTGTCTTATAGACTAATCTATGTTCACATCTGACATTAGGATAGCACAATTTGACACATAATGCAATGGTTTTTGGTGCGAGTTTTCCACAAAATGAAACAAAAATTGGAAAACTAACAAAAAAAGGCGGCAGATTGCCGCCCCTACGGTTTGTTTAATGTTATAATGTGAACTCTGCGCCTTCGTGGTCGATATGTAGTGACACACGTTTTGTGGTAAATTTGATAATGCAGTAGGTTGGGTCGGTGTCGCCTTCTGGGTAGATGTGGATAAAGGGCTCTTGCCAATGTTTGCTTTTTGATTCTTGGTCGGTAAGCACCACGGCTTCGCCCACGAGGGTTAAATTGTTGAAGTCGGAGTAAGTGTTTATGCTTGCTTTGTTGCATTTTTGCAGTCTTTGGTATTTATTTGACCCTTTGGGCGTGGAAAAATAAATTTCTGAAACTCCCTTATGTCCCATTAGCCAAATGGCAGAGGCGGAAGGAAAGCCGTTTTCGTCAATTACGCTAAAGCTGGCGTTGCTGTGGGTTTTGATAAATTCATTTGCTTTTTCGAGCATTTCAAGTGCTTTTTTGTCCATTTTAATCTCTCCTATTTTTTCGATTTGTATCTCGATTATATATTAAAACTTTGTGTAGTTGTTGTAAAAATCGGACATGTTGTTGCGGTATTCTTGCGGGGTTATGCCGCATACCAATTTAAAGTCGTGTATAAAGTGGGATAAATCGTGAAATCCCGACGTATCGGAGATAAAAGATAAATTTTTGTCAGCCTTTTTAAGTAAGCGGAAAGTGTTGTTGATACGGATTAGCCTTGAAAATGACTTGGTGCTTGTGCCGACAAATTGGTTAAAAATTCTGTTTAGCTGCCTTTCGCTGTAATGTATGTTGGTTGACAGTTGTTTTACAGAAATGCTTCCTGTGCTTAATTTGATGTCTTGAAGTGCCATCATTAATTCTGGGCGGTATGCAGTACGCACATTTGATAATATTAGGTCATCAAGACCATTTACCAACTCATAAATGCTGCTAGATTTCTCAACTGCTTCTAAAATTGTTTTGGCAAATGCTTTGCTTACTGCATCAAGCGAAAAGGTTTTGTCGGTCAGTTCGTTTTGTGGTATGCCTGTTAAAACGTAAAGCCCAGCGGGCTTAAATTCTATTGACACCATCATTTCGGGGTGATTATTTTCTTTTCCAATGATATAAGGCTTTGTAACGGCTCCGCTTAAGTCGGCAAACAAACCGCCGCTGTTTTTTTCAATAGAAATGGTGGAACAGCCGCAGGGCATTACTGTAAAGTTGTTTGAGAATAGGGTTTTTGATGGGAAAGTGATGTTATAGCTTGAAATATATGCCCTCAAATGGGGATGGGGAAGCAAGCATATATACTCGTTTGTTTGGAGCAATATGCGGTGTGCTTCCCCAAAAATGTTTAAATCTTTTTTAGTAATCATAAAATCCTTTTGGTGTTATATTTCTCTAAAAGCCGCGAGGAATTCTTCGGGTTTGTCAAGGTGGGGCAGTAGATGTGCATCTTCGACCATCATTGCGGCTGTGTCTTCGCCCAATTCCTTCCACAGGGCAAAAAGCTGGGAATTTGGTGTGATAGAGCCTGTGATGATGCGGTGGGGTGTTGTTAGCTCATCAAGCGTAGTCTTAATGCTGGTGTTAAATAATTTTGACAAAAGAGCTGCTGCAGAATATTTTCCGCCGATGCCGCCAGCGTGGGCAGATAGGTAGAATTCGTCAAGGGTTTCTTCATCCAGTTTTGCGGTTAGCCCTTCACGCACAAAAAATTCCGACAAGCCTTTTTTTGATGTGAGGATATGGTAAATGCTTGTGCCAAAAATGGGGCTTTCCAAGGTTTTTTTGGCTCTTACCTCAATATCTGTTGCCATATCCACATTTTCGCATGTTCCTGTTGGGGAAATTAGT
>WRBU01000182.1 GCA_009784355.1 Defluviitaleaceae bacterium | reverse complement strand
TCCAATCTTCCAACTCACGCCAGAAATATTAGAACGATACGCCCTAGCCAACCACGAAAAGGGTAAAGAATCACAAACCTATGTATTCATAGACGAGTGTCAACTCATATTCAACACCCGTGACTACGCCCAAAGCAACCGCAGGGCATGGCTAGTATTCTTCACCAGCCACCGCCACTATGGCTTTGAATTCTTCTTAATCACCCAACACGACCGCATGATAGACCGCCAGATACGCGCGCTGGTGGAACACGAAGTCAAGCACAAAAAGATAAACAACCGCTTTTGGTACTTACCTGTAACAGTCTTCCTGGCAGTCGAATACTGGTACGGTCAAACGCCTAAAGTAAAGATGTTTCATGAGTTTATTATCTTTCGTCCAAGTGTTGCAAAAATGTACAACAGTTACACCCTATTTGATGATTTAGCAAAAAAATATGAAAAACAACAAGTCGGCACCGACTTTAATACGTCCGCTGCCGCCGATGCAGACGCACCGTGCAAACCAGATATAGAAATAAGCACACCAGAAAAGCCAATAGAGATGGCAGCCGTTACTGACACAGAGGTGGGGGTTGGGGGTCCCCGCCGCCGTGGCGGTGATGGATGCCATCCAAAAACGGCTTTCGTCAGATTAGGCGAGATGCTCCACAACTTCTTCACGCCAACGTTAGCAAACGCACCAATAAAAGGCAATCTGGCAAAAAAAGGCAACCTGACAGAATGATTTAGTTTTACAGAAAAAGTCAACCTGGCAGAATAAAACCACCTCTTTTTTATTTTTTGTTTTTTTGCCTTTTCCCTTTTTTCCCTAACGGACAGCAATGTATTACGTCCCTAGGACTTTTGACAAAAAACCATCATACATCCCCGTAAATACTGCAAAGTACATTAAAAAATTTTGTCCGCAGGATGCCTTTTGCGGACAAAATAAAAAGGAGCTATACATGGGCTATCTACGAACAACAGAGAGAACAAAATTTTTTGCAGAACTGCCGCCAAACAAACAAGAAGAATATCTATCCATCAAAACAAAAAAGTTCATGCATACCCTCGACAACATATACTTATCTATTTTCATAAAAGGTGATGGGCTAGAGGATACACAAACCAAGCTCATGCCATTTCTCGAACATATCAGAACAAAAAAAGAAAAAGCAAAAGAACTAAGCCAGCCCGTTCCATTTTTATACGGCTATCAAGTGATGCCGTATGGCTTCCCCAAAATGTATGATGTAGTGCTTTCAGAACCCGACTTATATGACACAGGTATCAGAAGCAGTTTAAATCTAACCAACATTAAAACAAACCGAATACATTTGCAGCTTCGGGCTTTTGGGCTTTGGACATGCAGTATTGATGCAATGCTTAATGATTCTATCGAGAAGCTACAAAAACTATTGGCAGATTACGGCTTGGAAATAAGCCGTATTCAGGAAAACCGCTTAGATTATTGCTACCACACAAACATTGTTTCTAGTGTTGATTACATTTTCCATGAAAAAGGCTATCTAAAACATTTAAAATCTAAACTTTCAAAAAACATAAGCTATGGCAAACTTGGCGAAGACGCTGAAGGAACAATAAATATTCGCAATGGTTATGAATTTGGGTCACGCAAAAGTAATGTTTGGTTTGTTCGCGTCTATGACAAAGTAAAAGAGATTATTGAAGTGAGCAAAAAGAATTTCTTTTTTAAAATGTGGCATGATGAAGGCTTAATATCATACTACGATAAATGGTGTATGGAATATGCCTTTCCAATAGGTAATGATGAGTATCTGCACAAAGCAAAAATCGCATTCTATGTGGAACACGGCACAAACTCTACACTTGTAGATAAATGCAAGGAAATACTGTCAAACAAAAACACGTCATTGGAAGATTTTAAAAAAATGGCTTTAGACTTTATGCCCGAAATAACACCCGTGGTAAACATAGAATATCAAACAATGCGCGAATTCTATAGCCCCAGTGATAAATTTATACAAATATTTCAGACCCTCAAAAGAGACTACAACCCACTGTTAAAGCGAATCTACCAAATATTAGATAATAGAGAGCTATTTCTAAACTATCTGCATGGGGATGGTTTTTCATTTTGCGACGGAACAAATGATGACGGCTCTACTAAATATCTATGGTGGTGGGAACGCCTCCGCAACACCAAAATCGACGGCATAAAATCAGACGAAACAGTTTTGCGTGAATATTCTTATAATATGGATCAATATCTAATTGCCAGACAACTCATGAGCAAAAACGCATCCTTTGCCGTGTACAACGACCGCTTAAACACTGAATATAACGAAGATAACGAATTTTCTGAAACATTTATAACAGACAATTACAAACTTATGCTTGAAGAGCAATATAAACTAATCAAGTATCAAAAAGAACGACAGGTAAAAAACCGTAAAAAGAAACTGACCCAGCAAACCATTCCCCTGCAATCAGCCGATGACGAATTAAACAACCAACATTTCAACCAACAAAACAAACCCGTCATAGATATAACGGATTGCATCGTTGGTGAAATCTTACCCGATGATGATAACACTCAATCAATACCAACGGAATGGCAATGAAGTTAACTGAAGCGTTTGATACATTTATACTAGAGCAACAACTCCGTGGCAACACCGAAAAAACAATCAGAGGGTACAAAGGATTCATAAGCCAATTCATGACATGGCTTGAAACTTGTAACATATATGAAGTTTCTGCACTTACTCTAAAACACATCCAGGGATACCAGCTGCACCTAAGCACCCGTCGCTGTGACAACAAAAATCAAAAACTAACCAGGCGCACAGTGCGTACCTATATGCGTCATATCCGTATTTTCTTAGCCTTTTGCTTTGAAGAGTCCTTTATAAATGAACCCATCCACCAAAAAATAAAACTCCCAAAAGCAGAAAAGCCCACAATAGAAATCATAAACAACAGTGAAGCCGATTACTTACTAAGCGTCTTTGGTGATGACATACTAGCCCATCGGAATCGCGCCATTATTTACTTAATGCTAGACTGCGGTCTTAGGCTTTCTGAAGTCGCTGGCATAAAAACAAATGATATAAACATAACCAATGGTTATATAAAAGTAATGGGCAAAGGACGTAAGGGACGCATCGTCCCCATAGGCAAAAAAGTCTGCGAAGCAATACATGCATACAAATATATCCGTCCCCATTCTTTCAGTGATAATATTTTCCTAAGCGTACACGAGACACCCATCACAGCCAACGGCATAGCGCAGATGATAAACCGCCTAAAAAAACAAACAGGTATTCATCGCCTGCACGCGCATCTGCTTCGCCATACATTTGCAACAAACTTCCTAATATATAACCTTGGTGATGTTTACGAGTTATCACGAATATTAGGTCACTCCGACATCAGAATCACCGAGGGTTATGTTCAGCTGGCAAGCTATTATACGATACTGCAAAACCGCAACCGACAGACTTATTTGGATATGAAGGAAACAAAAGATTCACGAAACTAGAAATTAGAAAAAAACTAGCAATAAAAAACAAAAGCTTCCAAGAAAGCCTTGGAAGCCTTGATAACCCACATGTACGCGAAATGATTCGAACACTCGACCTTCTGATCCGTAG
>WRBU01000181.1 GCA_009784355.1 Defluviitaleaceae bacterium | reverse complement strand
GTTTCGCCAGCGTGTATTATTATGTCGTTTTTATTGTAAAAAGCACTTTTTGCGGATAGACAGCACAATGTCTTGTCAAAATCTTCTTGGTTTATATGCTTAAATAGTGCGTTATTTTTTACAGCCTCAAAAATATTTTCCATAATTTTATTTTCCCCTTTGTTGTATATACAACAGACTTTTTATTTTCATTATATTATAATGAACTGAAGAAATCAAGTTTATTTAAAGGAGTGTCGAATTATGGAGAAAGTTAATCTCACTATCAATGGTGTAGCTGTTCAAGCCGAAAAGGGTGAAACCATTGCACAAGCGGCAGACCGCACTGGTTTTAAAATACCTCGGATTTGCTACACCGAAATGCAAAACACAGGTATAACCATAAAGCCTGTTACCTGCCGTGTTTGTGAAGTTGAAGTTAATGACGGCAAAATTGTGGCTGCTTGCGTAGCACCTGTTAGGGAAGGTTTGGAAGTAAAAATAAATTCCAAACTTGCTCAAGATGCCCGCCGTAAAAGAATGGAAGACATCTTGGCAGACCATCCCCTTGACTGCCTAACATGCGTTAGAAACATGTCTTGCCAATTACAAACTTTGGCACAAGAAATGGGTATAAGAGAAATTAAACCCACGGGTTTAAAGCCCGTCTATGAAATTGATGAGTCTTCATATTCTCTTGTCAGAGACCAAAACAAGTGTATTTATTGCAGAAGATGCGACGCTGTATGCTCTGAAGTTCAGGCTGTTCACGCTTTGGAAGCGGTTGGTAAAGGTCCTGAGGCAATGGTTGTAACAACCAATGGCGCACCTCTTGGTAATACTAAATGTACATATTGCGGACAATGTGCTGCTGTTTGTCCTACTGGTGCCATCTCTATTAAAGATGACACAAAAAAGGCATGGGAAGCACTGCATGACCCAAATAAGCATGTTGTAGTTCAAATTGCTCCTTCTGTTCGTACTGGCTTGGGCGAAGCCTTTGGTTTGCCAGCGGGCGAAAATCTTGTGGGCAAGTTAAACACAGCTTTAAGGCTTCTTGGCTTTGACAAGGTGTTTACCACCAACTTTGCCGCAGATATGACAATTTTGGAAGAAGCTACTGAATTGGTGAAAAGAGTCACCAAAGGCGGTACTTTACCAATGATTACCAGTTGCTGTCCTGCTTGGGTTAAATTTGCCGAAGATGAGTTTGGCGACCTTCTTGACCATGTATCCTCTTGTAAGTCTCCACAGCAAATGCTTGGTGCAGTTATAAGAAACTACTATCCAGAAAAGTTCGGCATTGAAAAAAGCAATTTAGTGTCTATAAGCATAATGCCTTGCACAGCCAAAAAGTTTGAAATAAAGCGTGAGGAAATGGCTGGCGACATCGACATCGTTTTAACAACCCAAGAAATTTCTAAAATGATTAAAGAATCCGCTATCGACCTCTTAAATCTTCAAGAATCTGGCTTTGACTCTGTTATGGGCGAAGAATCAGGTGCTGGTCAAATCTTTGGAGTTACGGGCGGCGTTATGCAGGCGGCTTTGCGCACTGCTTACGAAACTGTTACCGGCAAAAAACTTGACAACCGCGTCCTAACTTTTGAGCCTCTTATGGGCTTTGAAGGCAGCGGCGTAAAGGAAGCCACTGTTGATTTAGACGGGTTAGAGGTCAAAGTTGCCGTTGCTCACGAATTGAGAAATGCTGCAAAATTGATGGCTGATATTCGCGAAGGCAAATCGCCATATCACTTTATCGAAATTATGGCATGTCCTGGCGGCTGTGTAAACGGCGGCGGTCAACCATACCACACATTCTCTAGCGATACTGTTAGCAAGCGTAGCTCTGTTCTTTATTCCGAAGATGAGAAGAACGTCATACGCCGCTCGCACGATAACGAAGAGCTTAAAAAGTTGTATGATGAATACCTAGGCGAGCCATACTATGGAGAGAACGCACACAAGCTCTTACATACTACATACAAGCCTCGCAATAACGGTTAAATAACACACGAACAGGAGAAATACCAATGAAAAGAATTACATTACTTTTAGCAATTTTTGTCGCATTGATGATTTTTGTCGCATGTGGCGGCAATAACGATAACGCACCTAATAACGACACAAGCAACGACACTACCACTAACGGCACAGTTGATAATGATGTTACTACTGGCGGCACAATTACCGCACCGGAAAGTCACCATATTAACATGGCGGTTTTGCCCGGTCCATCAGCAATAGGAAGTCTATTGCTGATGGATGCTGCTGTTGTTGATAACGATGCCGTTATAAACACCTACAACATCCAAGTTTTGGGTAGCCCCGAGGAAGTCGGACCAATGCTCGCTCAAGGATTGATTGATATTGCGGCTGTTCCCACAAACATGGCATCTGTGCTTTATAACAATTTGCCTGACGGTGTTACTGTTTTGGCATTAAGCACCATGGGTGTGTTGCACATTTTGGACACCACGGGCGAAATTAGCTCCATGGAAGACTTGCGTGGACGCACCATTCATTTGTCCGGCATGGGGGCTGCACCTGAGCTTGCTTTAAATTACGTGCTTACCATGAATAATTTAGAGCCAAATGTGGATGTGTATTTAGAGTTTCACGGAGAGCAACCTCAAATTGCGGCACTTTTAAGCCAAGGCGTTGCAGAAATTGCTTTGTTGCCTGAACCATTTGCCACCACAGTTTTAATGCAAAACGAACACGTATCTCATGCCCTTGACCTTACAGAGGAATGGGGACGGGTTCAGCCTGACTATGGTCTTGTTATGACAGCCATTGTAGTGCGCAATGCCTTTTTGGCAGAAAACCCACAAGCCATTGAAAACTTCTTAAACGACTTTGCGCATTCAATTTCTTTTGTGCAAAATAATGTAGATGGTGCGGCGGCTTTGGCCGTAGAGTTTGGCATTATTCCAAACGAAAACATAGCTAACCAAGCAATACCACGTACAAATCAAGTTTTTATCACAGGGGCTGATATGGAAAGATATATCATGGGATACCTTACCGTACTTCATGGTCAGCTTCCTCAGTCCGTGGGCGGCTCTTTGCCATCAGAAAACTTTTTTTACAGACCTTAAGTAACTTATGAAAAACTTTTTAACAAAATTTTTAAAAAACGCTGCGGCAATAACCTTTTGGCTAATTGTGTGGCAGGTGGCAAGCCACCTAATCAATAACCCTCTTATCCTCATCTCCCCCGTTGCCGCATTTTTGCGGTTGGGGGAGCTTGCTGGGGAAGGGTCTTTTTGGCTTTCTGTGTGGTTTTCTTTGGGTCGTGTGATTTTTGGGTTTTTATTATCCATGGTGGTTGGGTCTTTATTGGCAGCGTTGTGCTACAAAATATCCTTATTTTACGTTCTTTTTTTACCGCTAATAAATGTCTTGAAGTCCGTGCCTGTGGTTTCTTTCACAGTTTTGGCTTTGTTTTGGGTGTCCCGGGAAAATCTCTCTGTATTCATAGCTTTTGTCACTGTTTTGCCCATTGTGTTTTTCAATGCATACGAAGGCTTAAAAAGTGTTGACCCAAAATTATTAGAAATGGCAAAAATTTTGCGGGTTCCTCCTTTAAAAACTGCTGTCAACATCCATCTTCCTCACACCCTTCCTCATATATTTGCTGCTGCTGC
>WRBU01000180.1 GCA_009784355.1 Defluviitaleaceae bacterium | reverse complement strand
TTGCGCATTTTTCGTAATTCTGTTTCTACGTACTTGCCTTGGCGCAACATTTCTCTGTTATCCATACATATGCTCCCCTTATGCCGATTATCTTCCCCAACATGCCGTAATTATACCATAATTTCACATAAGGGTCAACAGTAAAAAAATACGAAAAAAATAGATATTTTGCTTGACATTGCATAATTTTGGTGATATAATGCCATGGTATGTCTACTGGCATACATTATTTTTAATGAAAAGGAGGAGAAAAAATGCCAACATTTAACCAACTGGTTAGAAAAGGCCGTGGGCAAAAAATCCGCAAATCCAGCGCACCTGCTTTGCAAAAGAGCTTAAACACATTGCAAAAGCGCAGATTTGACGCATCCAGCCCATTTAAACGTGGTGTTTGCACAACCGTACGTACGGAAAAGCCAAAAAAGCCAAATTCCGCATTGCGTAAAGTTGCCCGTGTGCGCCTTTCAAACGGCATGGAAGTTACCGCTTACATCCCAGGCGAAGGTCACAACCTGCAAGAGCATAGCGTGGTTTTGGTACGTGGCGGTCGTGTTCGTGACTTACCGGGTGTACGTTACCACATTTTGCGTGGTACTCTTGACACTGCTGGTGTTGCAGGCAGAATGCAGGCACGCTCTAAATACGGCGCAAAACGTCCAAAAAAATAGGGGGTTGATAAATCTATGAGGAAGAAGAGCATAGTCGCCTTTATTGTTGCCACTTTATTAACAGTTACTTTGTCACTTGGCATTGTAGCTGAAACGGCAAATAATAGCGGTCGTGAAGTATCTGTTACCTTTAACGGAGAGGCTTTACTCTTTCCTGATACCCAGCCCTTTGTTATGGATGGAGT
Organism: Defluviitaleaceae bacterium; assembly: GCA_009784355.1. Lineage (GTDB taxonomy): Bacteria > Bacillota > Clostridia > Lachnospirales > WRAX01 > WRBJ01. The sequence continues at coordinate 2,787 of WRBU01000180.1, read as the reverse complement.
TGCGATGATGCCAGCAAGTGCATTTGAACAGCTTGGTTTTGAAGTAAGGAGCGGAGAGAGCTTTTTCTATGCCGAAGTTACATCTGACAGCGAGGTATTGAGCTACGGAAGAGGGGAACGTTTCCATATAGCACTCCTTACGATTGACTATGTCCGAATTGTTCTTAATTGTAGGTCGAAAACGGCTCATGTTGACTACCACGCACATCTTACTCTTTGCGGTGCAATAGCCTTGCATGGCAGCGCAGAGCATTGGAGCGAATGGAGTTCTATCAATTTTGCAGGTTACTCTATCTTGCTTGATGCTGCCATAAAAATTGTTGAAAATACCCAAGAATTAGTTATTGGTGAAGATGGCTTTATTCGGCTTCCTAGACGAAATAGCGAAATGATGCTACCTATTAGGTCAGTTGTTGAACCAGCGGGTTTCAAGTTTGATTTTGATGAAGAAACACAAACCGCCATTCTAACAAGAAGTGACAACCCAGAGTTTGACGAAGATAATCAAATGACATCATTGTTTGAGCTTGCAAATTCGCCCGCACTCCCATCACAGTTAAATTTGTACTGGAATCCAGAGCTTCGCAGATTGGAAGCAAGAAGGTAAAAATCTTAAGTAAAATGCTTGTTCTAGAGCTCGGAGTCCTTTATGGGTTGCGACCTCTAGAACAGGCACCACAGGTTTGGCTATACAGCTTGACTTGAGTACCTAATCAGCAAAGTGAAGTCGTGCGTTTAGGCACGACTTAACGGAGCGATTTTTTCGCAAAGCGAAAAAAGATTTCATTATTGAATGGAGGGAAGAGACGTGCCAAGAAAAGGACATGTACCCAAAAGGGAAGTTTTGGCAGACCCGCTTTACAAAAGCAAGGTCGTGACCAAACTCATTAACACCATCATGCTTGATGGTAAAAAAGGCGTAGCACAAGGCATTGTGTACGGAGCTTTTGACAGAGTGAAAGAGAAGCGCGACGCAAACCCGATTGAGTGTTTTGAAGAGGCTTTGGGCAATATTATGCCGCAAGTAGAGGTAAAAGCGCGCCGTGTTGGTGGTTCAACTTACCAAGTACCAATGGAAATCCGCCCAGACCGCAGACAGGCTTTGGGGCTTCGTTGGTTGGTAACTTTTAGCCGCAAACGCAGCGAAAAAACTATGGAAGAACGCCTAGCAAACGAAATTTTGGATGCACTAAACCAATCAGGCGGCGCAGTTCGCCGTAAGGAAGAAATGCATAAAATGGCGGATGCTAACCGTGCATTTAGCCACTTCAAGTGGTAATATTGCCTAACAAATGCAACAACGAGTTATATTTTTAGGAGCTGATATTTTGAGCAAGAGAGAATACCCGTTGGAGAAAACCCGCAATATCGGCATCATGGCGCATATTGATGCGGGTAAAACCACTCTAACGGAACGTATATTGTACTACACGGGTAAAACCTATAAAATGGGCGACACTCACGAGGGTACAGCCGTAATGGACTCTATGGACCAAGAGCAAGAGCGTGGTATCACCATTGCCTCTGCTGCAACAACCACCTTTTGGGAGCAAGGCAGCGACAAATACCGTATTAATATAATTGATACCCCGGGTCACGTTGACTTTACTGTTGAGGTAGAGCGTAGCTTGCGTGTTTTGGACGGTGCTGTTTCTGTATTTTGTGCAAAAGGCGGGGTAGAACCCCAGTCTGAGACTGTATGGAGACAAGCCAACAAATACAAAGTTCCCCGTATTGCCTATGTAAACAAAATGGACATCATGGGGGCGGACTTTCAAAATGTTGTAAGCATGATTAAAGAGCGTCTTTCCGCTAACCCTGTGCCTGTTCAAATTCCTATTGGCGCAGAGGACACTTTTGTAGGCTTAATTGACCTTATGACTATGAAGGCGTACACCTTTGGCGGGGATTTGGGCGAAGACATTATTGTTGGCGACATTCCGGCAGATTTGGTTGACACAGCCGAAGAAGCACGTCAATTTATGATTGAAGCCATTGCAGAAACTGACGAAACCCTTATGGAAAAGTTTTTTGGCGGCGAAGATTTAACAACAGATGAGCTTAAAGCGGCTTTGCGCAAGGCTTGTATCGCTGTGCAAATCATCCCTGTTTTCTGTGGCTCTGCTTACAAGAAAAAAGGCGTACAAAAACTTCTTGACGGCGTTGTGGACTACATGCCTGCTCCAACAGACATTGAGTCTATTAAAGGCATTGTGCCCGATACCGAAGAAGAAACCGAGCGCAAAGCTGACGACAACGAACCTTTCTCGTCTTTGGCATTTAAAATTGTAAATGACCCATTTGTGGGCAAACTGGCGTTTTTTAGAGTGTATTCAGGTACATTTGAAAGCGGCAACTATGTTTACAATGCCACAAAGGACAAAAAGGAGCGTGTTAGCCGCATTTTCTTAATGCATTCCAGCAAGCGTGAGGAAGTTGACAAAGTGTTTGCGGGTGATATTGCTGCTGCCGTTGGTCTTAAAAATACCACAACGGGCGACACTTTGTGTATTGAAGGCAACCCCGTTATTTTAGAGAGCATGAACTTCCCTGAGCCTGTTATACACGTTGCTATCGAGCCAAAAACCAAGGCTGGACGTGATAAAATGGCACTTTCGCTTTCAAAGCTCGCTGAAGAAGACCCAACATTTAAGACTTATACCGATGCAGAAACAGGTCAAACCATTATTGCAGGTATGGGTGAACTTCACCTTGAGGTTATTGTAGAGCGTTTGCTTCGTGAGTTTAAAGTTGAGGCGAATGTTGGCCAGCCGCAGGTTGCCTACC
>WRBU01000179.1 GCA_009784355.1 Defluviitaleaceae bacterium | reverse complement strand
GTTACAGATACAGCAAGAGGTATTCTTGATGGGCATATTGTACTGTCCCGAAAAATAGCCAACCGCAACCATTATCCGCCGATAGATGTTTTGTCAAGTGTAAGCCGTGTTATGAGCGATATTGTTTCACCAGAACACAAAGCACTTTCAAATGAAGTTAAGAAATCAATGGCGGTTTACGCTGATGCTGAGGATTTAATAAATATAGGTGCTTATGCGGCAGGCAGTAATCCTGATATAGATGACGCAATAGCCAAACACCGTGATGTGGTAGGCTTTTTACAGCAGGATGCCCACGCAAAATTTGAATTGGAAGACGCTGTAAGAATTATGGGAGAAATAATCCATGGCGAAATTTAGCTTTAAATTGTCCTCTATTTTAAACATCAAAGAAAAAATGGAGGATTTAAAGAAAAATGAATTTGGTAAAGCTATGATGGCTTTAGAGGCCGAAAAGGCAAGGCTTGCAACACTGCAAGACACCAAGTCGTTATGCATACAATCGTTTAGAGATAGCTTGGCAACAGGCGTTAAGCCTGATGATTTACAGCAACACAATATTTATATTGACCGCCTTAAAGTTTTGATAAAACAGCAAAAATTAGTGATTATCAAGGCAGAGGAGTTTGTGGAAGTAAAACGCTTGGAGCTGGTGGAAGCTATGCGAGAGCGCAAAACTATGGACACACTTAAAGAAAATGCATATGAAGAACATCTAGCGGAAGAAAAACAGTCTGAACAAAAAGTTATAGATGAAATTGTAAGTTATAAAACCGCTACGAAATAGAGGTGGAAAAATGTCGAATGTTAAAACGCCGGATAAAAAAATGGCACAAGCCGCAGCAAAAGACCAAGCAGCTGCAAGCGGCAAAAAAAGCAAGGTTGGCTTAATTGTTATAATAACAATCATTGCTTTAGTGGCGGGGTTTGTGTTGCTTTCGGTTTTTAATGTATTTGGAATACGAGATAATATTACTTTTCCATTTTTGCGGGCAGTTCCTTTTGTGGGGAATCTTATTCCAGATGACCCTTATGCTGACCTCGCACCAGAACAAATTTGGGTTTTGCGTGAAACAGAGCTTCAAGCACAGGTTGTTTCGCTGCAAAGCCAACTAGACATTGCGAATGCGGCGATTGCACCTCTTGAAGAAGAATTGGAATTCTTACAAGAAATTTTACTTATTGTTGATGTAGAGCTAGAAATTTTATACGAGCTGGCAGAGCAATATAGTGATTTTTTAGCAATGCAAGAGGCTTTTAACCGTGATGTGGTAAATAATAGCGAAGGTGCTTTTATGCGGTGGTTTGAGGAGATGCATCCCGAGCTTGCCGAACAAATTTATAGAGAGCAATTAGCAGTACGGAATCAAGACGAGCGCAGAGCGCATTTTATTGCAGTTTGGTCGGGAATTTCCGCCCAATCGGCGGCAAGAGCCATTGAAGATATGGTTTTAACGGATATGCGTCTTATAATTGATGCTTTAAGCGACATGACTCCGTCGAATGTTACTCCTATTATTAATGCTTTAAGCCCCGACACTGCGGCTTTGGTTTTGCGGCATTTAGAGCCGTAATTGTGGTTTTGATACGCAATCTCGTTTAAAACAAGGGTGTGTTGAAAATTCATAAAATTCGAGCGAGAATTTTTACATTAATCAACACGCCCAACAAGGGGATTGCGGGTCAAGTCCGTGATGACGGACAAAATGAAAGGAGGTGAAAAGATGATAAATTTGGTGCAAGCTAATAATGTAGTAACGCAAAATGCGGCTCGCAACAATCGCACACAGCAAGAGAGTGGTCAAGGTTTTGAAAACCTAATGAGCAATGTTTCTCAAAATGAGCGAAACGACAGTGCTAACAATAACCCTCAAAACCGCACTAACCGTGCCGAAAATACCAATGGCACAAGAAGTGACAACCGTCAAAGAAGTGAGACTGAAAATGTCAATGTTTCTGAAAATGTTGCTTCTGTTGAAACTTCACCCGTGCAAGAAATTGCTGAAAATGAGGCTGTTGTTGATGTAGCAGAGGTAATTGAAGAGGTTGTATTAGCTGACGAGGAAATAAATGCAATGATGGCAGAAATTGCTGCGATTTTAGGCATATCTCTCGTTGATTTACAAGTTATATTAGAAAACCTAGAAATGCCTGCTGAGGATTTGCTTGTGGCGGAAAATCGTATTGCTTTGTTACTTGCGGCAAAAGGACTTGATAATCAAGCACAGTTGCTAACATATCCTGAAGCATTGCCTTTGGTGCAAGAAATGACGCAAACTGTGGCAAACTATACGGTGGATGAGCAAATTACTCAAAATACGGAAGTTTTGTCAGAAGTTGGTGCAGAAGCGGAAATAGAAGTGCCTGTTCAAGAAATAGCTTCACAACAAGTTGCGGTAGATAATATTGTTCCAGAAACCCCGCAAACGACTGAAGCATTACAGCCCACTTCACAAAGCAATATACAAGCAGAAGTCGTCCCTCAAGCGGCCGCTAATATAGCGGCAGATGTGCCTCAATTAACAGAAACAACCGCAACTAACACCGCAACTACTAATGCAACACAATCGGCTATAACTCCACAGAATATCGCAAGACAAATTGTGCAAGGTGCTCAACTTATAACAAGCGAACAGTCTGCGGAAATTCGTATTCAATTACGACCAGCACATCTTGGTGACGTATCCATGCGTATTGCTACCATAAACGGCATTGTTACAGCCCAATTTGTGGCAGAAAGCCAGCGCGTTAAAGAGCTTATAGAGGCGGGCTTTATGGATTTGCGTGATGCTTTGGAGCAAGCAGGCATTAATATTGCTGACATTGAAGTCAATGTTCAGTCGGGTGATAATCCGCATTTCTTTGAAAGTGATGATGCATCCCAAATTTCCAGCAACCGTATAAATGACATAATGACAGCGGCAATGGCGGAAGAAGAGGTCGAAGTGTCACAAAGTGAGCAACAACTTGAAGAAAATATCGTCGATTACAAAATTTAAAGAAAGGAGAGATGTGAGATGTCAAATATCGACCCAAGGTTTGCATTGCCGTTTACCACAGACCCGCCAGAGCGTCATTTGGCTGCTCCAAGAGGAAATGACCTTGATAGAAATGCGTTTTTAAATTTGCTTATGACTCAGTTGCGCCATCAAGACCCGCTAAATCCAATGGATGACCGTGACTTTATTGCGCAAATGGCACAATTTAGTTCTTTGGAGCAAATGCAAAACTTAAATTCTACATTTGGTCGCTTCCAAGCCTTCAACATGATTGGGCAAACAGTAATGGGCTTTTCACGCAATCCTGTTACAGGTGCTCTTGTTGAAATTGCGGGCATAGTGGATTCTGTCCAAGTTATTGCTGGCGAACCGTGGCTTAACATTGACCGTTTGGACGGAGGACCGACAGTGCAGCTTCGTGCAAGTGATGTTCAAGTTACTGCTGACGATTCTTTTGGAATGACTTTCAGGTTGTTACAGTCAATACAAGACCATCTTGTGGGCGAAAGCATTATTGGTCAAAGTCTTGCTCTTGTTGGGCGGCATGTTCAAGCTATAACCACAGACGGCAGAGGTAATCCGACAGGTTTTGTGGAAGGAAAAGTTGAGTTTGTCGATTTTGCAGGAGGATTCCCAACGCTTGCTATT
>WRBU01000178.1 GCA_009784355.1 Defluviitaleaceae bacterium | reverse complement strand
TCTGGCAAAAAGGCTTGTATCCGCAAGGAGGAATAATGTCTTTCGGGAGATGCCCCTATTATGAAAAAGTTTGTGTCAATACTAACACGCTGACGGCCCGTGCGGGTTAGCGATATGTCTTGAACAATGCCTTCGACACGTACAAAGCCCTCTCGTAAAGCTACTTCTTCAAGCACAGCGTCCGTGGGATTGATGACATTGTACGCAGAAATAGCTCCCAAAAGGGCGAACAAAGGCAGAATGACGGCAATTTTGCGTCGATAAATAGCGTAGCATAAACCCGCTAAAACAACAGCGGCAATGCCAAGGGCGACCAACCAGCCGCCCAAACCAAAATTACGTCCAACTAAAATACCGCCTGCCAAAAATATAAAAACCCAAAGCATAGGTCGTGCCATGGCCTATTCCCCTCTGATAACTGATTCGTTACGCTCAAAAGGGCGTGAAAAATCGGTATGAAGACTAACGTCAGTGTCGTCGGGAAGCAGAGGAAAGCCTCCTATCAAAATCTGCACCCGATTAATTTCTGGTCGCTCTGTTAGGGAGTTCACCAAAGAGTATACCACCATTCGTTCCATAAGAGTGCCGCCGCCAGCAAAAATGTTCAAAAAATCCGGAGCAAAATTTACCGAAGCCAAGTCGCTCATTACATTAACATCCAATACCGTAACATATGAAGGTATTACGGCAAAAAGGTCGCTTCGCTGCGGACCTTGCAAAAGTGCGGCTACAATGGCTTCAGCGTCAGAAGTAAAAGCGTCTGTTGCTATTGTGCGAGGTTCGGCTATCAAGCCCATGCTTTGTTCGTCCATAAAATACAACACAATTGTTGTGGTAGGCACATCTATATCAGTATCTAAAATAGTGTTTGCACGGCTTCGCAAACCAAAAGGAATGCCGTTACCATCCAAAACAGGGTGTTGACCTACGAAAAATTCTAAATACTCCACAAAGTCTAGCTCGGTTAAAGTATACACCATGGATGCGGTTAAAATAATTCTTTGGGCATGAGTAAGCTCATCAAATTCCGAAGAAAAGACGACACGTAGTTCATTGGAATCAGGAATTACATGAAAATTTTCCACTAAAAGCCCAGCAGGCATAACATTATTGAGCTCTGGGTCTTGCGGGCCATTTTGAAGTGCGTAAATTATAGCCCGCACCATATCGTTGTCTGCCCGAAGTTCCATTTGGCGCAATTCTTCTTGCAACATACCTTCGGCATCAGGAAAACGGAAGATGATGTCAATATACTCCAATTCCATGTCGCCGTTTTGGTCTATCTGCTGACCATTTTCGTTATCACCATCGACACCGTTATAATCATCGTTAGAAAACGGGTCAAAGATTATTAAAACGGCAAAAATAGCAGCCGCCGCCAAAGCCAAAATAGGCAATAGCGGACTGCGGGAGTTCTTTTTATTTTTACGGGAATTTTTGCTCATTTTTGCTCCTTTCTTGCAAGGCATAAAAGCCATTATGAAGGTGCGTTGATTGGAAGGCGAACTGTGAAAATGCTCCCTTCGCCCAAATTGCTTGCTAACCTTATGCCGCCATTATGCAATAAAATTGTCTTATGGGTTATTGCCAACCCAAGACCGGTACCCCCTGTTTCTCTGTCCCTGCCTTTATCTGCTCTATAAAATCTGGAAAAAATTTTGCTTTGGTCTTCTTCGCCAATGCCAATGCCGCTGTCGGCAATGGTTATATAGGCGTTTTTTGCGTCCGATTTAAGTTGAATTTTAACAGGTTCACCTTTGGGATGACTGTATTTAACAGCATTTTCGATAAGGTTGGATATTGCCAAAACCAGCTTCATTTCATCACCGTCAATTATTACATTGCGGCTGGGGGGAAACTGTATAACGACATCCTTTTGGTTTGCCAAAGGTGTCAGCCGCTTAATGCACCCCCTTATCAATTCATTGAGGTTAAGAGAGCTTATGTTAAGAGGTAGGTCGGTTTCGTCAAGGCGCACAAGGGTTAGCAGTTCGTTTACAATATCTGCCATCCTATCTACTTCCGAGTTTATGTCTGTTAAAAATTCACGATGAGTTTCTATATCAGCATCTTTTTGCAACAAAAGAGATTCGCTCAGCACCTTTATGGACGAAAGCGGCGTTTTAAGCTCATGCGATACATTAGACACAAATTCTTGCCTTGCTGTTTCCACGGTTTCCAATTTTTGAGCCATGTCATTAAAAGCAATACCAATAGCGGAAATTTCGTCATTGCCTTTTACTGCTATTCTGCGGCTAAAATGCCCTTCGGAAAAATAACGCAGGGCTATCAAAACACGGCGCAATGGACGCACAAACCATGAAACTATTATAAAAACAAGAACAACGACTATTGCGGCGATAATGCCCAAAAGCCACAAGACTTGATTATTAATACCTGCTATTAATGCACCGGCTTCTGGCATATTATGCTCTAATTTTACAACACCTATGATACTGTTTTCTTCATTAACAATAGCAACGGCTATGGAGATGACTACCGAGTCATCAAGGATTGCTATATCGTAACTATGCATTTCATCCAAGGCAGTCATCATTAAGGGGCTGGGCCACTGTCTCCCTTCCATAAGTCCTTGCTGCGAGTCGTACAAAACATTGCTCATGGTATTGGCAACAACAATACGTGATGACAAAGCCTCGCTGGTTTGACCAAATTCCCCCCTACGAAAATCTTGCACGACAGAGCTTGTCATGTATCCTTGAATTGTACCAACATGAGTAGCAAAGGTGGTTAAGTTGGAGCGCAAATTGCTTAACTGTTCTTGGATAAGATGGTCGTCTATCGCCCTTGAAACAATAGACCAAAGCAGGAATAGCGGCAAAGACCCCACCAAAACAAAAGCTAAAAAAAGCCTGAAGCGCAGGGTTCGTACGCCGCTTAAAATAACTTTGCTTTTAGATTTGACCCAATTTTGCATAACAGCTCCTATCTAAAGAAGTATCCAACTCCCCATTTAGTGTGGATGTATTTTGGCTGGCTTGGGTTTGCTTCGATTTTTTCTCGCAGACGGCGTATGTGTACGTCCACCGTGCGCACGTCCCCTGGATAATCGTAACCCCAAACGGTTTGCAACAATTCTTCACGAGTAAAGGTTCGCTCTGCTTCCGAAACCAAAATTTCCAAAAGGTCAAATTCCTTCGCCGTAACGCCTACCGACCTACCATCAAGATGTACTTTGCGGGAATTTGTATCAATCTTTAATCCTCGCACAAAAATTACATTACCCTCTTCGATAGAAACTGCGCTATCCGTCTGAGGTCTTAATTTGCTGCGGCGTAAAACAGCCCTTATACGTGCTTTAAGCTCCAATATATTAAAAGGCTTTGTGATGTAGTCATCTGCGCCGTATTCAAGCCCCATTATTTTATCCATATCCTCTGTTTTGGCAGTAAGCATGATGATGGGGACATTGGAAAACTCCCTCACCGCACGGCAAACATCCAAACCGCTCATTTTTGGAAGCATAATGTCAAGAATAAGAAGGTCGAAATTCTCTTCTTTTGCAAAGGCCAGTGCTTCTTCTCCGTCATGGCAAGTCACCACGTCCATTCCGTCTTGCTCTAGCCCAAATTTTATACCTTTTACGATTAGCTTTTCATCGTCTACTAACAATATTTTGCTTGGCAT
>WRBU01000177.1 GCA_009784355.1 Defluviitaleaceae bacterium | reverse complement strand
GTTTCTTTAATAACACCATCACTCATGCGGTACACCACATCAGACACCTCTGCAATTTCAAGGTTGTGGGTTACCACAATAACACAATAACCTTGGTTGTGGGCAAGGTGGCGAAGAATTTCGACTACCGCATCACCATTGGCAACATCAAGGTTGCCCGTTGGCTCGTCCGCAAGCAAAACTTTTGCGCCTGTGGAAAGTGCGCGGGCTATTGCAACACGCTGCTGCTCGCCGCCGGAAAGGTTTGACGGATAACGCTTGTGCTTATCTCCCGTAATGCCCACGGAGTCAAGGAGTTTTGCGGCACGCTCTTCTGCTTCTGCTTTGTCAACACCATTTGCTTGCATGGGATACATAACATTTTCAATGGCTGTAAGAAGCGGGAAAAGATGGAATGCCTGAAAAATCATCGAGATGCGCTCTCTGCGATACATATCCAAGTCCATGGTGGCAAGGTCATCACCACCTATGGAAATAGTGCCGCTTGTTGGGCGGTCCAGTCCCGCCATTATGGACAACATTGTGGTTTTGCCGCTGCCCGACGGCCCAAGTATTGCGTTTAGCTTACCTGCTTCAAACTCTACATTAAGGTTTTTTAAAACATCACGCTCTGTGTTTTTGTAACGATAGACCAGATTTTCGATTTTTAGCATAGAACTACCTCCGTTTATATGTATTGTTTTTATGGAAGGGCTATGCCCTAGGATAAACCACATTAATTGCAGAAATTTACTTAATCTATGATAACATATTAAATTGTTAAATACCATTAAAAAAGTATTAATTATTATTACGAAAAGTATTACGAATGTTAAGCAAATGTTAAGAATAGCTTAACAAAAACTGTCGTGTTTTTGTAGCGTGAAAAAAATGCGGAAACTTGTTCAATTATAGTTTTACTAAAAATAAAAATATGAAAAAAATTGAAATTTTATGTTGACAAAAAAACAGTGTATACTGAACGCGAGTAAAATTGTATTATATACTTCGTGTGTAAAGTACAATTTCTCAAAGCAAAGGAGGTGTAAATTATGTTGATAAAGCAAGTGAATAAGTCTGGATGGTCTTTGGACAATTCAACAGAAGCAAAAATTATTTTTGCGGACGTAACTGGCAAGAGAGTAGGGCAATGCTGTTTGGACGATTGGGCATGGTAATCCTACATACCCCTAATTATTTTTAAAGCCAGCAAATGAGCAGCGTAATGCGGAATGTAGTGGAATCGTTTGAATCTGTGATATTCTTGTGTTGCACTGCTATGTTTGCGTTTTCTTATTATTTTGTGATTGGTTTGGAGGTATATTATTTTGAAACTGATAAAACACATGGTTTTTGTTGATTTGAAAAATGGAAATAAATTGATGATTAATACTTTAAATGGAAAAATGTCAGAAATTAATAATGAAGTGCATAATGTCTTGACACAGTGGCAAATTTTAGAGAATATTTCACCTGAAAACAGCTCTGAAATTGAACTTTTCGATTTTTTGATGTCAGATGGATATATTGTAAAAAATTATGAAGAAGAAATGGGCATAAAGAATGCTACTTTGAATATTTTACGCAATGCATATAGCAAAATAAGAGCAGACTGTGAAAAAATGACTTTTGTAATGACTTATGATTGCAATTTCGATTGTCCTTACTGCTTTGAAGCAAAAGCCAAAAATAAAAACGCTGTTATGCAGCCCGAACAAATCGACGCTGCTTTAAAATTGACAAATAATAATTTGGAATATATAGGACTTTTCGGGGGTGAACCCTTTTTGCCTAAAACCCGAAAGTCAATAGAATATCTGTTTTCAATAATGCCTGATAAAATTTATGACATTATAACAAATGGGTACTATTTGGAAGAGTTTATAGACTTGCTTTCCACCATCAAAATTGAAAAAATAATGGTAACTTTAGATGGTGAAGAAAGCGTTCATAATCAAAGAAGATGTTTAAAAAATGGGCAGCCTACTTATAAAAAAATCCTTAATGGCATAGAGAAGTGCTTAAAAATTGGCATTACTATGCATATAAGAATGAACACGGACAAAGAGAACGTTGCTGCGAGCTTTAAATTACAAAAATATTTATTTGAAACATTTGCTGACTACAAAGAAAACCTTCAAGTCCAAATAGCTCCTTTGATGCAGATTCTGGATGAAGAAAAAAATGAAATAATAAAAGAGATACATAGAGAAGATATGGCACACTCTAAAGAGGGAAACAAAGACCTCAATAAAATTCTTCTTACTTCAAATCCTATCATTAATTCAGTTGCGTTGGATAAACCTATGTTGCCGTTATATGCCTTTTGTGCTGCTGGCAAAAATGAACTTGTTGTAGACCCATATGGCAAAATCTTTTCATGCCTAGTTGCTGTAGGCAATGATAAATTAGCGATAGGTCAATATGAGCCGACTATCGAGTTTAAAGAAAACTCCATGTATGATAGAAATATCGACAGCATTCCAAAATGCAGGGAGTGTGTCTACTCACTAATATGCGGAGGTGGGTGCGCCATGAGGCTTGCGGACAAAGAAGATATGTTAAAGCCTGCGTGTTCATCCACCTTAACACAAATACACGATTTGTTGCCAAGAATTTACGAAGCCATGCAAAAAGGCGGTGAAAAATGATGCTGGGTGATAATATGACTAGGGTTGCCAAGGTTTTAAAGGCGGTTATTTTTGCTTTGTTTGCAGCAACTGCTTTGGGCTGCACTTCACATCAAAATGATGCACAAGATAATAGAATATTTTACGAACAAACAGCCATTCCTATTTACGTCATTGGAGGGATGGAGCGTTCGTTTATTTTGATGGATGATGGAAGTTTATGGAGCTTTGGCTGGATTGACGATGGAAGGTATAATGGGAGAGATTCTTTTATATATAGGCAAACTCCTGTATTCATAATGGATGAGGTTGTTCGCATTTTTGAAAGTGATTGGTATATTTTTGCAAACACGCATGATGGCGAAGAGTTAAGGCTGGGTCGATATCGACAAGGGTTCGAACTTTTTTTAGTGGATGACGAGATTTGGGCGAGCGGAACTTTTTTGAGGGGTCATTTGAGGATTGACGGATTTATTTATGGTGATTTTGACGAACCTGTAAAAATGTGGAGCAATGGCGTATTTCTCCCTAACCAACAAATATTACGGGGGTTTTGGTATATTACTGAAACGTCAGTTGGACATTTGATGCCCCTTGGAGCTGGCGAAGCGTTTGGATATAAATTTTATGAAAATGGAATAAAAAGGAATTTTATTACGCATGTATCGACAGGCGAAACAGGTCAGTATGGGAGAATAGTTTGGCTAGATGATGAGCATGAATGGGTTATTATGGAAGATGGAAGGTTAAAGATTATGGATGAACAAAGCTATGAAATTTTTGAGATGCATCTATTCCGCAACCAATCGTCCGCAGGTATGATTGACGAGTTAAGGTTGCATGGAGATGATTTTTATAAAGTTTTGTGGCGATTTATAGAGTAGTTGTATTGCAGGGGAGCATGAGATTTACGCTTAAAACTATTGACATAAATTTGTGGGGGCGGTATAATTACACAATGAAAATACTATTTGTTTGGAGGAAAAGTTTATGAGAAAATGTTTTAAAAGGCTGATGGCGGGTTTTATTGCGCTTGTTATGCTGGT
>WRBU01000176.1 GCA_009784355.1 Defluviitaleaceae bacterium | reverse complement strand
TTTTATTTTTGAGCAATATTTCTTGAAATAACCTTTCGGAATTGCGTGATGTAAAATGCGGCTAAAGACAGACCATACACATAAACTACGATTTCAAATATTGCATTAAATGTTGTCAGCTCTTTAAAAGAACCTGTATTAAAGCCAAACATTAAGCCATTTAACGCATGAAAAATCAAGCCGCCAGCGTTTAACAATCCCACTAACACCGCTAATGTGTCATATTTTTTTAGCAATGCGAATACTAAAAGCCATGATAGCAAAGTAAAGACAATATTGGGCAATGCAAAGGACATAAACCACGGAACATACCCATAAACAACGTCTTCAGGCGGAAGCACCCCAAAAAATCTAACCAAATATGTCGTGTTTACTATTGAGTTGAAGATGCTCAAAGCAATAAGTAATTTACGGTGCGGCATACAACCTCCTTTGAGAGCCTGTCTAATATCTCCATTCCACCATCTTTTTGGCTTATTTTTCCTCTGGACTTCGTCGGAAGAACCCCAACATACCTATGGGTATGTTGGGAACCCTCCTTCTCGCCAGAGAAAAAAACGCACAAAAATCTGGCGAAAGCGAGATATTAGACAGGCTCTAAGCAATAAATTGCACAGGGCGACCATTAGCCGCCCTACACTTTTTGTATGTTTTATTTATTTGCTTCAATAACTTTTTGAGTGGTTTCCGCACTTGCTTCTTCGTAGCTGTCAAATTCCATTGTGTATTCACCACGCCCTTGAGTAAGGGAGCGAAGCTCTATGGAATATTGCGCCATTTTTGCAAAAGGTGCTTGGGCAGATATGATTGTTTTTGTGCCAACTTTGTCCATACCTAAAACTCTGCCACCACGTTTGTTGATGTCGCCGATAATATCGCCCGTGTACTCGTCAGGCACAGAAATTTCGGCTTTCATAATTGGTTCAAGGATGACGGGTTTTGCTTTCATAAAGCCTTCTCTAAACGCTATTTGAGCCGCAAGCATAAAGGAAAGCTCGTTGGAGTCTACTGCGTGGTAAGAGCCATCATATAAAATGGCTTTTAAGCCCACAACAGGATAGCCCGCAAGAGGTCCTTTTAAGCAGCTTTCACGCACACCTTTTTCAACAGCAGGCCAAAAATTACGCGGAACAGAGCCGCCAAAAATTTGCTGTTCAAAAATATAGGCTTGTGTCAAGTCACCGCTTGGCTCAAATTTCATTTTAACATCACCAAATTGTCCAGCACCGCCGGACTGCTTTTTGTGCCTGCCTTGTACGTCTGACTTGCCTTTTATCATTTCACGGTAAGGAATAACAAGGGGAGTAAGCTCTACTTCAATTTTATTGCGGTTTTTCATTTTGTTTGTGATAATGTCAAGGTGGTTGTCGCCCATGCCGCTGATAACGGATTGTTTGGTTTCTGGGTCAACTTTGAAAGAGAGGGTTTTGTCCTCTTCCAAAAAGCGGGCAATGGCTTGAGAAATCTTGTCCTCGTCGCCCTTGTTTTTAGGGATAATACCTTGGCTGTAAAGCGGTTTTGGGAAATTAATTGCAGGCAAAAGATACGCATTGTCTTTTGTGCAAAGGGTGTCGCTTGTGGACGTGTTGTTTAGCTTTGCGAGCGCACCAATGTCCCCTGCTTTAATTTCATCCACAGCAATTTGCTCTTTGCCGCGGATAACAAAAAGCTGGCTGATTTTTTCAGTTTGCTCTTTGTTGGCGTTATAAAGAGGAGTGTCTTTTTTCAAAACACCGCTTATAACACGGAAAACGGACAAACGTCCAAAGCTGTCTGCAACAGTTTTAAAAACAAATGCCACTGGCGGGGCATTTTCGTTACAACATTCAAGCTCTTTCGGCTCGCCCTTAAGGTCAGTTGCGCCAAGGGCTTTTTTACATTTTGACGCAGGTGGGCAAAAGTCGGAAATATTGTCCATCAAAACGCCGACACCCTGCAGGTTTACAGCAGAGCCAAGCATAACAGGAGTAACATCAGCAGCGGCAATACCTGCCGTTAAACCAACATAAAGCTCATCTCTAGTAAAAGGCTCTTCATTAAAGAATTTTTCCATAAGCTCGTCGCTGGTTTCTGCCACGGCTTCTTCTATTTGCTTATGCTTTTGCTCTGCTTTTGGCAAAATGTCGGCTGGTATCGGAATTTCGTCAACGCCGTCTTTGCCGTATTTACGCCCAGCCATTTTTATTGCGTTTACGTAGCCCATGAAGGTTCTGCCCTCATAAATGGGGGTTTGGATGGGTGCAATGCATTTGCCGAATTTTTCTTTAAGCTCGTCAATGATTTTGTCAAAGTCTACATTCTCGTCGTCCATGCCGTTGATGAAAATCATTTTTGGCAAGCCCGCCGCTGTGGCGTATTCCCACGCTTTTTCTGTTCCAACTTCTACACCGCTTTTTGCATTGACAACAATTAAAGCCACATCTGCTGCCGCAAGTGCTTGATGCACCTCACCGTAAAAATCAAAAAAGCCGGGGGTGTCTATAAAATTGATTTTGCCGCCATTCCATTCGATGGGGATGATGGATGCACCGATGGAAATTTTTCTTGCAATTTCCTCTTGGTCGTAGTCGCTTACTGTGTTTCCGTCACCAGTCTTGCCAAAACGGGTGGTAACACCAGCGATGTTTAATGCCGCCTCTGCAACTGTGGTCTTGCCGCTGCCCGTATGCCCTAAAATAGCTACATTACGGATAGCATCTGCTCCATAAATCTTCATGTATTTTAACCTCCTCAGGTTTGGATTTTTCAATATGATATATTCTACCACATCTTTGCAGCTTTGCAAAGCAGAATTTTGACAAGCATATCAAAATATGATAAGCTGTTATTACGATAAAATGGGGAGTTGGGGCGTATGGTTAAAATTTTGCCGAAAAAAAGTTTTAACGGAGAAATTTTTGTCCCTGGTGATAAGTCAATTTCTCACAGGGCATTGATTTTGGGAGCTATTGCTGAAGGGACTACTGAGGTAGAGGGGTTTTTGGTGGGAGAAGACTGCCTTGCGACTATTTCGTGCTTGCGCCAACTTGGAGTGAGAATTGATATTGGAAATGACTTTGTGCGGGTACACGGAAAGGGCTTGCATGGATTGTCTGCGCCAAAAGATGTGCTGCATTGCGGCAATTCTGGTACGACAATGAGGTTGCTATGCGGACTGCTTGCCGGTCAAAATTTTGATAGTATTTTAGATGGAGATGATTCGCTACAAAAACGTCCCATGAAAAGGGTTATAGAGCCGCTTCGTTTAATGGGTGCTAATATTTCGGCAACGGGCGACGAAAAGTCGCCCCTACGTATATTCGGCTCGGCTTTAAAAGGTATTCGCTATAAAATGCCCATACATTCCGCCCAAGTTAAATCTGCCATTACGCTTGCTGGGCTGTACGCAGATGGGGAAACTGTTGTGGAGGAAATAAGCGCAGGCACAACACGCAATCATACAGAATTAATGCTTAACTATATGACTGAAAATGGTATTTTAACAGGCAAAAAAATAATCGTGCCTAGCGATTTTTCTTCGGCGGCATTTTTTATTGTTCTTGGGCTATTAAAGGCTGACGAGGGGCTTGTTGTGCGCAATGTTGGGCTAAATCCAACACGAACGGGGCTTTTGGATGCCTTGTGGGCAATGGGTGGCGACATTGAATTGTGCAACCA
>WRBU01000175.1 GCA_009784355.1 Defluviitaleaceae bacterium | reverse complement strand
TGATAGCCTTTTTGCTCTTGTTGACGGCAGAGTAAGCTACGAGCGCATGGGCAAAACCAAAAAGAAAGTTTCTGTATACCCAGTTGCAGAAGCCGTAGAAGCCTAAAAATCAACCAACCCCCGCAAGGGGGTTTTTATTTATTCATTTGCTTCACAAGATAGTTGAAAAATATGAAAATTTTGGCACAAAAGTCTTGACTGTACAAATGAATTGTGATACAATAGTAGTGTATTTATATAAGGTTGCCTTCGGGTTGCCTTCGGGTTGCCTTCGGGTTGCCTTCGGGTTGCCTTCCTAAAAGCCGTACGTAAAGTACGCAAAAAATTATTTTATAGGAGGTAACAAAAATGAAAAAGGTATTTTTAGGTGCAATCGTGTCAATGGTAATGGTTATTGGTTTTGCAATGACCGCATCAGCTTGTGATGATTATGGTGATTGTAGCCATGTGTACTATTGCAACCACATACATACAGATGACTGTATTTTGTACGGTTGCGACTACGTTAAATCGAATTCTTATGTAGAACAGTTTTTTACACTTGAAGTTTTTGGTATTAAGCAGGAGTATATTGCAAATAATAATTTAGCGGGCTTTTGGGCTAGAGTTGAAGCTGGTGAGCTTTCAGTGTTTGATAGTTTTGAAGCAATGGTATACTCCACTATTGCAAACAGCTATCCCTTAACACGAAATAGTCGCTCAAGTTGCCTTTTTGGTCCAAGGAATAAGGTTTTTGTAAGTTCCTCATCAGGTAGTGGCTCACATTGGGTTCCATTTTTATTTGGTTTGCCATCTTTGTGTAACTATACTTGGCACGAGCGTGTATATTTAGTAGAATGTGCAACCTGCGGCACTCCAATAGGTGTACTTACATCCCATTCTTCATTTCATATCTGCGGACAATAATAATTGCAATTTTGTATGGAGGTGGATACTGTGGTTAAAAACAATTTTGGTTTGAGTAAAGTCGGGGCATTTCTAGTTATAGGTATTTTGGCATTTATAATCGTAGCAGTCCCATTATGGGCAAACTCCAATAGGGAATTTCCTTTCGACGATACTTATGTTTTAGCCGTAGCTCAACATGATTTAATTAATGCATTTGAGAGTAATAATTTTGTAAGCATATATGAAGAGGAAGAATTCATACATGCATTCGTAAGAAAGAACACTGAAGTAGTAATAAACAAATGGATTGCTCCACAGTTGCAAGACCCTTCTTTTACAAATCTAGCTGACCCATGGATTAATTGGCATGGTGGAGGTTGGTGCCACCGAATCATTTCTGCTGAAGAAATATTGGAACTAGAATTGGAGCTGAATGCCACGTTTAACGACCTTGATGACGACCATGAGGTATGGGGCATGATACCCGACACTTTTATATTTGCAGTACAATCCTCGGTTGACCCTTCGGTGTATCACATGGTTACTTTTTCTTTCCGTATTTACATGCGTTAAATGCTTTATGAAATTTTAATGAAACACCATCTAATATTCGGATGGTGTTTTTGTTTGTAAAATGTGCTAGACATCAACTTTGCGCTGTGGTATAATGTTTGGATACGATTTGAAATTACAATTAGGAGGAAATATAATGTCGGACAACACACAAAAATCGGTTTTGGAAATTAAGGGAGATAGCTTTGTGCAGCTTACCCTGCATATTGGTGAAAAAGAGTTTGAGGGTGCCGTGCAGCAGGCGTATCTTAAAAACCGTAATAAATTGAATTTTCCCGGCTTTCGCAAGGGGCGTGTGCCTCGTGCTATGGTAGAAAAGCAATATGGAAAGGACTTTTTCCATAGCGATGCTTTGGAGTTTTGCTTCCAAGATGCCTTTGATGACGCTTGTTTAGAGCATGATGTTGACGTGGTTTCCCGCCCCGATGTTACAAAATTTGAAGCAAGTGAAGGTGGCGGCGCAGAAATTGTTGTCGAGGTTTTTGTCCGTCCCGTTATTGAAGTAAAAGACTATAAAGGCTTGGAGTACACCCTTCGTGATGACGATGCAACCGACGACGAAGTTATGACGCATATTGAACGCGAAAGAGAGCGCAATGCCCGTATTGTAAGCGTTGATGACCGTCCAGCAAAAAATGGCGATACTGTTGTATTTGATTTTGCGGGATATATGGATGGTGTGGCTTTTGCCGGCGGTACGGCACAAGGACACGAACTTGTTCTTGGCAGCGGCAGTTTTATCGAGGGCTTTGAAGAACAAATTGAAGGCAAAAATATTGATGAAGAATTTGATGTTAATGTAAACTTTCCAGAAGCCTACCACGCCCCAGAGCTTGCAGGCAAGCCAGCCGTATTCAAATGCAAGTTAATTGAAATAAAACAGCGTGAACTGCCAGAAATCGACGATATGTTTGCTCAAGAGATATCCGAATTTGATACATTGGACGAATATAAAGCTGACCTTAAGGCGAAAATGTCTGAGAGAAAAGCAGAATACAATAAGCTGGAAATTGAAAATGAATTGGCGGATGCATTGGCGGATAAAGTGAATGATTTTATCCCAACAGCCATGATAGAAGCGGAAACACGCCGCCTTATCAGCCTTTTTGCAGAAAGTATCGAACGCCAAGGTATGGATTTTGAAAGATACTTGCAAATGACCGGACAAGGTATTGATGCGGTTGTTTCAATGTATCAAGAGCCAGCCTTTAAAAATGTTAAAGGCCGTCTTGCAGTGGATGCCATTGTACGTCAAGAAAATATCACACTTACCCAAGAAGAATATGATGCTGAAATTGAGCGTCTTGTAACATTGTACGAAATGCCTATGGAGGAGTTTTTAAGAGCCGTTGGCAATGAGGGCTTGACCTCTATTGAAAAAGATTTAAAGGGCAAGAAGGCTTTGAGCTTGATAAGAGAACATGCCGTTGGAAAAGAATTCGGGGAAAAAGAATCAGCATCAGAAAAATAATATGAATTATTGACACGAGCACAAGGAGGAACAAAAGATAATGAATAGTTTTGAATTTAACGAAAGACCTGAAATGACCCTAGTGCCAATGGTTGTGGAGCAAACCAACCGTGGCGAGCGTTCTTATGATATATATTCCCGCCTTTTAAAAGACGGCATAATATTTTTAGGCGACCCCGTTACAGACCGCACAGCCAATTTAATAGTGGCTCAACTGTTGTTTTTGGCGGCAGAATATCCAGAGCGTGATATTAGCTTCTACATCAACAGCCCCGGAGGCTCTATTTCCGCTGGCCTTGCAATTTACGACACCATGAATTTTATTAAGCCCGATGTTTCAACCATATGCGTCGGAATGGCGGCGAGCATGGGTGCGTTTTTGCTTGCAGGCGGGGCAAAGGGCAAGCGTTTTGCTTTGCCGAATTCAGAAATAATGATTCACCAACCATCAGGCGGGGCAAGAGGACAAGCATCCGACGTAGAAATTTACGCCAAACGAATTATTAAAGAAAAAGAGCGGCTTAACAAAATGTTGTCCGAGCTCACAGGACAACCCATCGAAAACATTGAAAGAGATTCAGACAGGGACAACTTCATGTCTGCCTCCCAAGCAAAAGAATATGGTCTGATAGATGAAATTATAACAAAGTTGAACTAGAAATGAGGTGCTTTGAATGAAAGAAAGCATGGATGTACTTTGCAGCTTTTGCGGCAAAACAAGAGAAGTATTTAGGCGTTTTGTTGC
>WRBU01000174.1 GCA_009784355.1 Defluviitaleaceae bacterium | reverse complement strand
GCAAGGTCGCATTGATAAATATAATAAGGGCGCACACGGTTTTTAACGAGCTTTTGCACCAATTCTTTCATCACATGGGCACAATCGTTTACCCCTGCCAAAAGCACGGACTGGTTACCAAGAGGAACACCAGCATCAGAAAGCCTGTTGCAGGCGGCAATAGCTTCTTCGGAAATTTCTGCAGGGTGGTTAAAATGTGTGTTTATCCATACGGGATGATATTTTTTAATGATATTGCATAATTCATCCGTTATGCGCTGCGGCAAAACCACGGGCAAACGGCTGCCAAAGCGGATAACCTCCACATGGGGAATTGCCCGAAGTCTTTTTAGGATATGCTCTATCACATCATCAGCCAATAAAAGGGCATCGCCGCCCGATATGAGTACATCCCTCACTTGCGGGGTTTTTGCAATATAGTTAATAGCCGCTTCAATTTGCGGCATTGGCAACGCCCCGTCATCCTCGCCCACCATACGGCGGCGGGTGCAATGGCGGCAATACATTGCGCATTGGTCGGTAACCAGCAAAAGCACACGGTCGGGGTATCGGTGAGTAAGCCCTTCCACGGGAGAATCTTTTACCTCACCAAGATGGTCTTCGCTTTCAACGTCCAAATGTTGGGTTTCATAAACAGACGGCACGGCTTGACGGCGAATGGGGTCGTTTGGGTCATCCAAGTCTATCATTGACAGATAATAGGGCGTTATCGCCATTCGCAAACCTTCTAAACATTTTTTTACGCCCTCTTCCTCTTTTGGGTCGAGGGTTATGAATTTTTTTAGGTCACTTAAATTTTCAATTCGGTTTTCTAAATGCCAGTGCCAGTCGTTCCATTTATCTGCCGACACATCTTTAAAAATTGTATTTTTCATTATCAAGTCTCCTTCACAACGCCCAAATTTGCTGGACAAATATTTTGGCAAACGTAACAAGTTTTATCTTGATGCTGTGTTTTGCACTTGTCGTTATCAATCAAAAATATCCTTGGCAAAATAGCACCTTTTGGACAAATATCTTCACACTTTTCACAACTTTCACAAATCTGCATTTTAACAACATCACGCCAAATATAGTCGTCATTAGGTGCAATGTCTGAAAAAAAGCCACTAATACTTATAAAGCTCCCCCACTCCTTGCAATACGCTATGTTGTTTTTGCCGTATTCACAAAGTCCGCTGCATACAGCAAGGCGTTTTAACGGAAGCCATCTTTCCAAATGCAAGCTATACCCAGCATCTGCAAAAATTTCTTCTAAAATATCGCTTGCGGTTGTGTTCGTGTTTTTGTATACAGCAATAATAATGGACTTTGGGAAAAACGGCAATACAGGAATATCCAACACATATCTTTTGAAAACGAGCATTTGTTGATATTCACCAAGCTCGCTTTGCTGTGTAAACTGCATTATCGTCTTTAAGGTTTGCAAGGCTTGATACAGGTATGATTGCAAGTTTTATGCCTTGCTCTGCCGCTTTTTGTATGATTTTTTTAGACATATCTTTCCTCAAAGATTTTGCGCAAAGCGGGGCTTTCACGAAGCTGATGAAGAGTAATTGCTGCGTGGTCTTTGGTGTAGCCATTACCAATAATCATGTTTACGTCCTTGCCTACCCCTTCTGCGCCAAGGGCGGCTTTGGTAAAGCTAACAGCCATGGAAAAGAAATAAACTGTGCCGCCATTTTTAACAGGTAAAATGCTCGCCATTTCGCTATTTTCTACATTTACACAGTTGATAGAAAGGTCAAATTCCTGACCATTGTTTGCGGCAAGAGCTTTTCCCATCACATCCAGCGCATTGCCAACATCAGCCAAAATTACATTGTGGGCAAAGCCGTTTTCAAGCAGAGTTTGCTTGTCGGCTTCTTTGCGGCACATTGCCACCACATTGCCCGTTGGTCCAACACGCTTCATGGCTTCATAACAGCACATCATGCCGCTTTTCCCGCTTGCACCTATAACAAGAACGCTGTCGCCCGGTTTAACCAACTTTGCAGTTTGGGCGGGTGCTCCCGCCACATCCAAAGCCGCAAGGGCAAGAGCCTCTGTCATGTCCTCGGGCAATTTTGCATAAATGCCGCTTTCAAATAATATCGCTTGGGCATCCACATCCACACGGTCAATATTCATGTGTATTTGCTTAATTTTTTCAATTTTCAGCGGTGTTAAAGACAGAGAAACAAGGGTTGCTATTTTGTCGCCTACTTGCAAGTCCGTGGTTAGGTCTGTACCAATCTTCGCCACTTTGCCAATAAGCATACCACCAGAACCCGTTACGGGATTTTGCATTTTGCCACGCTCTGCAACAATTTCCTCAATTTTTGCGGCAATTTTAGCTTCATCGCCGCCAGCTTCGCCTTTAAGTTGCGAAAAAGACGCAGAGTCAATATTCAACGAAATTACATCAATCAAAATTTCATTGTCATAAATTTCCATGTTACTGTCAATTTTTCGTGCCGCTTGCGGTAGTACGCCTTGTGGCTCTATCACCCTGTTAGTTCCAAATTTACACAATTTCATA
Organism: Defluviitaleaceae bacterium; assembly: GCA_009784355.1. GTDB lineage: Bacteria > Bacillota > Clostridia > Lachnospirales > WRAX01 > WRBJ01. The sequence goes on along the minus strand of WRBU01000174.1, from coordinate 1,161 downwards.
ATGCATCTTCCTTTCCGTAATTAGTTTTCGTTAGTATCCTCAAAACTCCCAGCCAAACAGTATAAACATATCAAAGACACGTCTACATGCATCACTCCGAAAAGGGCTTCCAACTGATTAGCAACTACCCCCAAGTTGACACAAGGAATATTTTCAAGTCTTACGTAAAAAGCGTATGCCAAAGGATTGTCAGCACCCTGAAAATCATTAAATAAATCGCTGCCAAACAATGCTCCTAAATCAGCAAGAGCTTCGTCAGGTGTCACTAGTCTTACGTCAGCCACATAACTAATGGCAAATATCTCACTCTTAAGAATTTCATGCTGCTCCTTGCTCAGTCCGTCATTCAAAAAAATTCTCGCTTCGTAGTCTATCCTATGAAAATCTTCTGAAGTCGTATTTTGTGTTCCCATTTCAAGACAAGCCGAAAGCAGGATAAGAAGCGATACAAAAAACAATAACTTACAAAACTTTTTAGTCATAGATACCTCCTAAAGTCCCAGTATCTTTCGTGCCTCGGTAGGGCTGGCAATTTCACGTCCTAGTTCGTTCGCTAGGCGCACGACCTTTTCAACAAGCTCCCCGTTCGATTTTGCAAGCACACCTCTTGACAAATACACATTATCCTCAAAGCCAACACGCACGTGCCCTCCTGCAATAATAGCAAGGGTGGCAAGTGGAAATTCCGCCCGTCCAATGCCTGCTACGGTAAAAGTTGCACCGCAGGGCAAGCTGTCCACTAAATACGAAAAGTCACGGATGCTTGTACCAATGCCGCCGTTTACGCCCATAACAAAGTTAAAGTGAGCTGGCATTTTAATCAGTCCTTGCTTAATTAGGCGGTGCGCCGTGTCCAGCATCCCCTTGTCAAAAATCTCAAATTCAGGTTTTACGCCTTTTTCTTCAAAACGTGCAATAAAGGCTTTAATGGCAGTTTCTGTATTCATAAAAACATCATCACCGCCAAAATTTACAGTGCCAAGCGACAAAGTAGCCATTTCTGGCTGTAAGTCAACGGGCTGCAGGCGTTCATCATTACTCATACCTACAGCACCCCCTGTTGACGGCTGTATTATTACATCGGGGCAAAGCCGCTTAATTTCTGCAATACACTCGGCAAAGCGTTGTCTGTCTTGGGTTGGTGTTCCATCATCTTGTCTT
>WRBU01000173.1 GCA_009784355.1 Defluviitaleaceae bacterium | reverse complement strand
TGCGTTATGCGGTCACCAACCTCGGCACCTGCAATATAAAAAGGCGAGCTTTCATCAATAGTACTTACAACGGGGTCTGTATCAAATCTAAACAAAGCCACAATAACGGCTATAATAAGCGCGAAAGCAATATTTAAAGCAGCACCGCCTATAAGCACAACAGCCCGCCAGCCACGGCTTGCGGCATTAAATGAGCGAGGATTTTGCTCCATCTCCTTGCCTTCTTCATCATACTCTTCCCCAAGCATACGGCAAGAGCCGCCTATTGGAAAAAGTTTTAACGAATACAGCGTTTCACCTTTTTTAAATTTTAACAGCCTTGGACCCATTCCAATGGAAAATTCCTCGACCTTTATGCCTGCACGGCGTGCCGCCCAAAAATGTCCAAGCTCATGCACAAGCACGATTGTTGTAAAAATTATCAACACAAAAATTATGTTCAATTTGCTGCCTCCTTAATGTGGGTTGTCGCCCATTTTTGAACTTCCAAAACCGCATCAATATCAATGAGGCGGTCGAAACCATTATATGCAGACATTGTCCTTTCTATAATACCCGCAATATCTGTAAAGCGAATTTTTCTTTCTAAAAACATTGCGACAGCAACTTCGTTTGCCGCATTTAGCACGGCAGGATACAGCCCGCCAAGATGCAAGGCCTCATAAGCAAGATGCAAACAAGGAAAGTTTATCACATCAGGCGGCGAAAAGTCAAGCGAAAAATGCTTGTTAAAATCCAGTTTCCCAAAATTATTCGGCAAACGCCTAGGGTGCGTTAAGGCGTATTGTATTACATTTCGCATGTCTGGCGCGCCAAGCTGTGCCAAAACTTGTCCGTCGCAAAATTCCACCATGCTGTGTATCACCGACTGCGGGTGTACTAAAACATCAATTTTTTCAGTAGGCATGTCAAATAGCCAACGTGCTTCAATTACTTCCAAGCCTTTGTTCATCATAGTTGCCGAATCTATGCTGATTTTTTTGCCCATAGACCAATTAGGATGCGAAAGAGCCTGCTCAACAGTAAAATCTTGCATTTCGTGAAGATTTTTCCCCCGAAAAGGTCCGCCAGAAGCTGTCAAAATCAATCGCAGGGGCGGTGTTTCACTACCTGCAAGACATTGAAAAATAGCAGAATGTTCACTATCTAACGGCAAAATTTCAACCCCATGTTTGCGGGTCAATGGCATTATTATTTCCCCCGCACAAACAAGAGTTTCTTTGTTGGCAAGGGCTATATTGTTGCCAGCCTTTATCGCCGCAATGGTAGGTAAAAGCCCAATGCCCCCTACAAGGGCATTGACCACCAAGCTCGCACGGTTGCAAGCCGCCTCTTCAAGACCATCCATGCCATGGCTAATTTCACAAATATCACCAATGCGTTTTTTTAACTCCAATGCGGCATTTTCATCATACATAACAGCCAATTTCGGCGAAAACTCCCGCACTTGCTGCTCCATCAAATCAACATTACTGTGCGCCGTGAGGGCAACGACATTGTAGCGGTTTGTCTGCAGCCCCCTCAAAACGTCCAGCGTTTGAGTTCCAATAGACCCAGTAGACCCCATCACCACTAAATTCATATCTTCACCATGGTCGCCTTTCTTTTTGTAAAGCTGGCTATGTGTGTAATTCCAACTTCTGCCAGCATTTCCTGTGCCTCTTTAAAATACTGCCCTACCCTATCCGCAAAATGGGCATCAGACCCAATGGTTATAATCTCCCCGCCAAGTTGCACGTAACGCCGCAAAATATCAATATTTGGGTGCGCACGCCCCAAACCATAGGCAAAGCCCGCTGTATTAATTTCTATCCCTTTGCCTTTTTCCACAAGGGTTGTTAATATCTTGTCTATAATTTCGTGATGCTCACGGTATTTCAGCGTCTTGTTGCGATACCCCCTCGGGTATCTTTCAATATAATCCATATGACCTAAAACGTCGAAATTATCGACATTTGCCGCGATGGTTGCAAGCATATTTTCAAAATATATATTATACGCTTCTATTTTTGATTTTAACGCAAAAAAATTTTGGTTGTGAAAGCCCATGCCAAAATAATCATGGGTAGAGCCTATTATGAAATCAAAGTCATGCTCGCTAATAATCTTTGCCGCCGCTTGTGTTGTATCGGGTCGCAGCCCAAGCTCTGCACCAACTTTTATATCAATGCGTCCGGCAAACTCCATTTGCAAATCACGCACAGCCCGCACATTTTCCGCAAGCCCGCTATTGTCAATGGGTACAAGCTCAGGATAAGAAAAGTCTGTATGGTCGGTTATTGCTATTTCTGTCAAACCTTTATTTATAGCGGCTTGTGCCATTTTTGAAGGCTCAGAATTGGAATCTATGCTAAATTTGCTGTGGGTGTGGTAATCAAATTTTATCACGGTATCTCTCCTTCCAAATTATACTTGCCAGTAGGCGGCAACTATGTTAAAATTATACATTATGAACTCAAATTCCGCAAGACGAATTTTATAAGGAGTGGAACAAATGGTAAATAACAAAAGAAGCATTGACGATTTAAATGTAGCAGGTAAGGCGGTTTTATTGCGTTGCGACTTTAACGTGCCTATGGAAAATGGTGCAATTACAGACGATGTACGCATTACAGCGGCTTTACCAACCATTAAAAAACTAATTGTAAGCGGTGCGAAGCTGATACTTTGCAGCCATATGGGCAAGCCCAAGGGTGTTGACACTACAAAAAGCCTTGCTCCTGTTGCCGTTAGACTTTCGGAGCATCTTGGAAAAAAAGTTGTTTTTGCAGCAGATGATGAAGTAGTTGGTAAAAATGCAAAAGCGGCTGTCCAAAACCTTACAGACGGCAATGTTGTGTTGCTTGAAAATACCCGTTTTAGAGAAGAAGAAACCAAAAATGACCCTGTTTTTTCAAAAGAATTGGCAAGTCTTGCTGATATTTTTGTAATAGATGCCTTTGGAACAAGCCATCGCGCCCATTGCTCCACAGTGGGTGTTACTGAATTTGTGTCAGAAACCGCCGTAGGCTATCTCATGCAAAAAGAAATTGAGTTTTTGGGCAATGCCGTAAATAGCCCCGTGCGTCCTTTTGTAGCCATTTTGGGCGGTGCAAAAGTAAGTGATAAAATTGCGGTCATCAACAATTTGCTTGAAAAAGTGGATACACTCATCATTGGCGGAGGTATGGCCTACACTTTCCTTGCAGCAAAAGGTTATGAAGTTGGGCAGTCTTTGCTTGAAGCTGACAAAGTTGACTACGCCAAAGAAATGATGGAAAAAGCAACACAAAAAGGTGTTGATTTGCTTTTGCCGATAGACACCGTTGTTGCAACCCATTTTGGGCGTGATGCAGAGTTTAAAACCGTTTCCTCTGACGCAATACCCTCAGACTGGCAGGGTCTTGACATTGGCGAAAAAACCCGTGAGCTTTTTGGGAATGCAATTAAATCCGCAAAAACTGTTATTTGGAACGGTCCAATGGGTGTGTTTGAATTTGAAAACTTTGCAGGCGGCACAATCGCCGTCGCAAAAGCAATGTGCGATGTAGACGGCACAACAATTATAGGCGGCGGCGATTCTGCTGCGGCTGTAAACATACTTGGTTTCGCCGATAAAATGGCGCATATTTCCACAGGCGGCGGTGCATCCTTGGAGTATCTCGAAGGCAAAACCCTTCCGGGCGTTGCCGCAATATCCGATAAATA
>WRBU01000172.1 GCA_009784355.1 Defluviitaleaceae bacterium | reverse complement strand
TTTTTGCACACGTAGGGGCGGCAACCTGCCGCCCGTTGAAGCTAAAATTTTGCAAAACACGCCAACCAGTCGGGATGCGGGCGGCTGGGACATCCGCCCCTACAATCAATTTCAATGTTTTAACAAAAAGCCGTATTCGTACACTTTTGGGCTTATTCGCACATCCCGCAGCATTTTCATTTTTTCACGCAGTTGCACAATTAGGGCTTGATACGCCCCATTTTATATTGTATCAAAAACTTCATTTTATTTTATAAATAAATTTGATTGATTAAATCTTTGATTTGATAGCTCATCTATAAAATTATTTATCCGCTCGTTGGCAATTCTGGCATATTCTTCATTAATTTCAATTCCAATATAATGCCGCCCTAATTTTTTTGCTGCCAAGCATGTGGTGCCTGAACCTGCAAACGGGTCAAGTACGACTGCATTTTGTGTCGTTACTAAAGCGACCAAAAATTCCATTAGTTGGAGTGGTTTTTGAGCTTCGTGTAGTCCTCTATCATTTTTTTGTGAGCCTATTCGTATTATGTTAGAATTGTCATTACATCCATGAGTTATATTTTTTATTAATAACGCTTCTTCATTCCATGCACCAACATTAAATTGCAGAATATTGTCTGCCAACGTGCCTCCCGTTTTGTAAGGTTTTTGAAACCATAAAATAGGCTCAAATAGCGGTCGTAAATTTGCAACCCGCCAGCCACGCCATTTTTTTTCTGAAAATTCATCCTTGCGTCTTTTGTATATTTCGGACACCCTTTGTGCTCTATGCGGAGCTGTTGGCTTCTCCCATGCTAACATGTCTTTAAATGTAAAGCCGCTATCTTCAAGGGCAACAATGCATCTGTGCGCAAATCGCCTTCCTGCAAAAACAAAACAACTAGCCCCTGGTTTTAAGACCCGAAGCCACTCATGTGACCATTTTTCGCACCACTTTTGGTATTCTAAAGGTATGTTTTTATCCGCATTGCTCCACCCGTTAAGAGGCTTTCCCCGACGTTTAAAAATATCACCAGCCCCCTCTTGTGCGGCGGTAGAGCCTCCGAGCGCAGTATTTGTGTTATTATGTAGGACATCCCACTCTCCATAGCCTATGCCATATGGTATATCAGAGATAATTGCATCAATGGAATTATTGTCAATTAGCTTTATAACTTGCACGGAATCGCCGTGAACAATACTGTCAAGCATTTTGTAGCCTCCTTACAAAAGTCCCGATTTGAGAAATTTTTTCATCAATCTTTTTTGACTTTATAAGTTCTGCTACCGCTTGCTCACGCGAATATAAAAGTATCTGTTTCTTTTGGCTTTCCCAATAACTACACTCCGCAATTCCTCTTTGTTTTATAATCTCTATTTGGTCATCAAGTAGTTTGTTAAAATCATCTTGCCCATGCCATAAATAATTCATTATAAACCTACTGTAAGTCGGTATAAAGCACTTCTTGCTTTCGGAAATAACCACATTTTGTGCGTGTTCTCCACTAAAATTCCAAATAGGAGCAAGATTGATAGCTTCGTCTTCTTTAATTTTGTGTTTGATTAAAAATACTATATGCTCCCAACTAATTAGAGCAACATTGTTATCAAGTGCTTGTTTATAAATTTGACTTGTTGACCTTGGGTACTGAAAATGCGGCGAGCATAGCACCGCATAATCGGCATCTTTTCGCCATCCCGACAAAGCATTAACCTTAAAGTCCTTTTGATTTTTTGCCGTGCGGCTCATTCTAAAGACTTTGGCATCGGCGACAAGGCTGTATCCGTGAATAGGCGACTGCGCTACTACATCTGCTGTATCAGCACGGCCTGTAATTATAGCAGATTTTAACCCCAGTTCTTGAAACACCCTTGACAAAATGGCATCTGAGGCTTTTGAAAATAGCTTTTCTTCAGTTGAATCGTGCGCAATAGCTTCTGGAATAGTTCCGATTTGTTGCACAATACCCAGCAAGTCGTCTGTTTTATTAACAAAGTTCATTAATTGTTCGGAGGCTTGATTGAAGCCGAATGGTGCAACATCAAAAATTAATTTAATGAGATTATTATACATAAACATATTCCCCCCTATTTTTTAACGTCAATACGCGGGAAAATAACTTCGCCTTTGGTGATGGTGATTTCTTTTGGCGACAAGCCGAATTGGTTTGCGGCATCCCATGTTTTATGCTCGGAGTTGTCAAGGTTTAGTTGTGAAAAGATTTTTGATGGTACGGAGGGCATTGAAGGCTCAATGAGAATAGCTATAATGCGCAAACTTTCAGTCAAAATATAAAGGCAACCTGCAAGGATGCTTTGCTTATCTTCTTCTTTTGCCAGCTTCCACGGCTCCATGTGGTCGATGTATTTATTGGCACGGTCAATAATGCGCCAAATTTCTGCAAGTCCTTGGTCAAATTCCATTTTATCAAAGTGGCTTTCAGCTATTTTTACACTGGTTGTTGCTAAAACTCCAAATTCGATGCCTGCATCTGTTTGAGATTGCTCCGTGGGCAGTTTGCCGCCAAAGTATTTGTCTATCATCCCGACTGTGCGGGAAAGCAGGTTGCCGATGTCGTTTGCAAGGTCGGCATTTATACGGGCGATAAGGTTTTCTGTGGTATAGTTGCCGTCTTGCCCAAAAGGCATTTCACGCAGCAAGTAATAGCGGATGGCATCTGTGCCGTAGGCTTCTACAAGCTCATTAGGGTCAATGGAATTGCCTAAAGATTTTCCGATTTTTTTGCCGTCAAAATTAAGCCAGCCGTGTCCGTAAACTTGCTTCGGCAAAGGCTCGCCAAGTGCCATTAAAATAGCAGGCCAAATTATTGTATGAAAGCGCATGATGTCTTTGCCCACAATGTGAACATCTGCGGGCCAATATTTTTTATAAAGGTCTTTGTTATCACTTTCGTAGCCAAGGGCGGTGATGTAGTTTGAAAGGGCATCTACCCAAACATAGACCACGTGATTGGGGTCAAATTCTACGGGTATGCCCCATTTAAAGCTGGTACGGCTTACGCACAAATCTTCTAGCCCTGGGCGCAAAAAGCTGTTTAGCATTTCATTTGCCCGCCAAGCTGGTGTAATGAATTCGGGATTATTTTCAATATGGGCAATGAGAGCATCTTGATATTTTGAAAGTTTAAAAAAGTATGCCTCTTCGCTTATGTTTTGCACTTGTTTTTCACAGACAGGACATGCGCCGTCTTTTATTTGCGGCGGGGTGTAAAAGGTTTCGCAAGGGGTGCAATACAGCCCTTCATAGGCATCCTTATATATGTCACCAATTTCATAAAGGCGGTTAAAAATCTTTTTTACTGCTGCGTGGTGCGCATCGCTGGTGGTGCGGAAAAATACATCATAGTCAATATTAAGATTGCGCATTACACCTTTTGTCCATTCGGCAATATAGTCAACATGCTCTTGAGGGGTGCGCTCCAAATTAGTTGCGGATTGCTCAATTTTTTGCCCATGCTCGTCCATGCCTGTCATAAAGCGCACGTCATAGCCCCGCAAACGCTTGTATCGTGCCACGGCATCGGCAATAACCGCCTCATAGGCATTGCCTATATGCAAATAATTATTTGAGTAATATATCGATGTTGTGATATAGAATGTTTCACTCATCTTTCGTACTCCTCTCGTTATCTTAAAAAACGCACATGTGTTATAATCTCATTTTCCACCTTATAAATAGCCATTACATGACT
>WRBU01000171.1 GCA_009784355.1 Defluviitaleaceae bacterium | reverse complement strand
TTGACATAAATTTGTGGGGGCGGTATAATTACACAATGAAAATACTATTTGTTTGGAGGAAAAGTTTATGAGAAAATGTTTTAAAAGGCTGATGGCGGGTTTTATTGCGCTTGTTATGCTGGTGTCGGCTCAAGGTTTTGTTGTTTTTGGGGAGGAGTTGCAAAATCCCGTTTATTTGCCTTTGCGCATGGTCTTTGAATCCCACGGGGCGGAAGTTTTGTGGAGTGATGAAGAGAGAAATATAGTTGTGAATATGGAAGATGGCGGCACGATTGTGTTTACGCCAGGAGAAGGCATAGCTATGCTTAATGGTGAAACAATGCCATTGAGTTTTCCAATCGTCCATGTGGATGACCGCACTTTTATATCGGTTTTTGACACCTTGTTTTTGTACGGGCATGAAAGCGGAGATTTTATGAGTACCATTATCACTGCTGTTGCTTCTGCCTATGAAATTATTGAACTTGTGGGAGTTACGGGCATTGGCATTGCGATTGTGGATGTGGAACAAGGTTTTACGTGGACTGGCGGCTTTGGCTTTGCGGACACGCAAGAGCGTATCTATGTTAGCGGCGACACAGTTTTTGCACTTGCATCAATTTCCAAGACTTTTACGGCAGTTGCTGTTATGCAGCTTGTTGAGGAAGGCATCATTGACCTTGATATGCCTGTTGTGTACTACCTACCCGACTTTTTTCAAGCTCCATCGCCGCTTTTGGGCGGAGATTCAAATAATATAACTGTACGTATGCTTTTGACTCACACATCTGGAATTTTGCCCAATTTCTCTGGTGCGGGCGGATGGACGGCATATGCCCAAAACCCAGATTATATGCAAAATTTCCTTGAAAATTTGGCGGGATTTTATATGCAAAGCCCTGAAGATATGCTTTTTGCATACAACAACAATGGCTTTAACTTACTTGGCGTTTTAGTTGCAAGCCTAACCAGTGATGACTATATTTTCTACGGATTTGCAAATTATATGGCAGAGAATGTTTTTGCACCTGCTGGGATGAATAATTCGGGGTTTGTTGCAAATGCGCCATATATCGCCCCCTATCTTGCGAGTGCCTATGTAAATTCCGCAACCCCTACATATATGATTTTTAGTAATGGCTTACCAACAGGCGGTGTTTTTGCAAGTGTAAACGACATGGCGGCATTTATGCATGTTTTCTTTGGCTCAAACGACATTTTGGGAGCGGAGTATACCGCACAAATGATGGAGGCACACGACTTTGACTTTACGTTAAGCATGGGCGGAATGCGCTACAGTTTTGGAATGATGCATAACACAAGCATGGACGGATTTCAAACCATTGGACATGGGGGCAATTTGATTCATTTTCATTCAGAGATGGTCTTTGACCCAAATAGTGGGCTTGGAGTTTTTGTAACCACAAATTCTGCGACAGGTATTTTTGCGGCATCTCCTTTGGCAACAAACCTTTTAGCCTTGGCTGTTTTAGAAAAAACCGGAACAATAGAAACCTTACCGGTAGCTGCAGACCCAGAAGCTGTGCCGATTGAACTTTCTGCGGAAGAGCTTGCGGCACTTCAGGGAGTTTTCCTTGGTGCGCAGGAATACTATGTTGTTGTTTTTGATGAGGAAAGCGGAATGCTCGTCATACTTTTGCCAACTGTACCAGAGCTTCCCCCGCTTACGTTAACTCCTCTTTCGGACGGCAGCTTTGATGTGCCAATTTTGGGCAGACTGTGGTTTGAGGTGTTCGAAGAAGAAGGAGAAAGTGTAATTTTGCTCCGCATGGGTAATTTCAATTTTCATCTTATTGGAATAGGCTTGGATAAAGAAGTCTTTATTGCGGATGAAAGTTTCTTGCCATGGATTGGTACTTTTATGCCGGTCAATGAAGGCTACAACAGACAAAACGTGGCTGTTGTCAGCTATGGTATCGACGAATTTGGCTTTGGGGTTGTGTATGCCCAAACCCTTAATTTGATATCCATTGCAAGCCCACAACAAATTGGAAATGGAATGTGGCTTTTTGCAATGGAAGACGTGGAACATGATGAAGCAGGAAGGGTTATCGCTTATATGTCGCTTGGACAACGCTTTGAAAGAGTCGAATAACTGATACTAATTCCAATTTAATACATGGAGTGCCGACTGAGCCCCAAACGCAAGGCGTTTGGGATTAGCGAAGGAGAGCAGTCCGTGATTTTAAATGGAATTAGTATGAATCGGAGCAAAGTGGAACTAACTAGAACACGCTCTAGCTTCAAATTTAAAAAACATTTGCAAAATTGCTTGCAAATGTTTTTTTTGTGTGTTAGAATGTTAGGGTTGCGGGGAGAATATCCGCAAAAGAGCCTGCGCTGGGTTGACGGTCGCTCCGTTCGCATCTCGGCGTAAGGAATAAAAATTTTAGGAGGAGTCAAGAAATGACTATTGACAAACAAGCAATTATTGCAAAATTTGGAAGAAGTGAGGGCGACACAGGCTCGCCAGAGGTGCAAATAGCACTGCTCACAGCACGCATTAACAGCCTTACAGAGCATCTTAAAACTCACAAAAAAGACCACCACAGCCGTCGCGGACTATTGATGATGGTTGGTCAGCGTCGCGGACTTTTAGACTATCTTATCAAAACTGACATTAACAAATATCGTGAATTAATTGCAGAGCTAGGCATTAGAAAGTAATCTGCCGCCCTCTGTAATGGAGGAAAATATGGAAATTATTTGCATAACAGACAAACCTAATCTTAAAGAGGTTGCTGCGGAGTTTTTTCACAGCCGCTGGGGTGTTCCAAAACATTTGTATATTGAAAGCATGGAAGACAGTATCAATACCAAAATGCCTTATCCACGCTGGTATGTAATGATGGATGAAGATAAAATCATTGGTGGTTTTGGACTTATCGAAAATGACTTTATGAACACAGATGAGTGCAGTTTTTTGCCTTGGGTTTGTGCGGTATATATTGACAAAGAGTACCGCGGACAAAGTCTTGGAGCAAAAATGCTTGCCCACGCCACACAGCAAGCCTCAAAACTAGGTTTGGAACAAATCTATTTAAACACAGACCATATTGGGTATTACGAGCAATATGGTTGGGAATATGAAGGCGATTTTTTGCATCAAAACGGCGATATGTGCCGTGTTTACTCGCATAAGGCGACGTAGGGCGGATAATTTCCGCCCTTTTTTGCTATAAGTGAATTAAATTAAAAACAATCACGCAAAGCGTGAAAATTGTTTTTAATTTGCGTGAACGCCCACACCGACGCAGCGAAGCGTAGGAGGTGTGCAGGATGCGGAGCAGACTGAGCTATTCAAGTTATGATTTAACTTGAATAGCTATAAAACAAAGGAGAATTAAATGCACAGAACTTATGAAATGACCCTTGCGGGCAGCCCATTTAAAGTAGAAATTGGGCGTGTCGCCGAACAAGCCGGCGGCGCATGTGTAGTACATTATGGAGAAACGGTTGTATTGTGTACGGCAACCGCCAGTGAAAAACCAAGGCAAGGAATTGACTTTTTTCCATTGTCTTGCGATTATGAAGAAAGACTGTATGCCGTGGGTAAAATCCCCGGAGGTTTTATTAAGCGTGAGGGCAGACCTACTGAAAAAGCGGTACTTGCCTCTCGCTTAATTGACAGACCAATCCGACCATTGTTTCCTGATGACTTGCGCAATGATGTGGCGGCTATTGCCACTGTGTGGTCTTGCGACCAAACCCATAGCCCAGAAATTGCTGC
>WRBU01000170.1 GCA_009784355.1 Defluviitaleaceae bacterium | reverse complement strand
GTTTGACCCAAAAGCCCCTTGGAAGAAAATGCATTTAAAGGCTTTTGAGTATACCGCCCGCCAGATGCTTGAACCCATTTTTAAAGATGGGGTTAAGGTTTTTGAAAGTCCACCTGTTGCAGACATTGCGAAATATTGTGCAAAAGAGCAAGCCACGCTTTGGGAGGAATACCGCCGTTTGGTAAACCCCCATATAATGCCTGTTGATTTGTCGCAAAAGCTGTATGACTTAAAACAGCAAATGATTTGGGATGCAAGACATCCATAGCTATTGGTGCTGTACAAAAATGCAAAAATGTGTTGACATACGTTTGCCTATGTGATAGTATTATAGTATAGGCACAGTAGATGCCAGTTTTGAACACATTTCCCCACTGATTTTCATGTGGATGAGAAAACCCCGAAGTGTTGGCTTCAGGGTTTTTGCCTTTGTAGGGGCGGTTTTTAACCGCCCGCTAATTTTCGGTTAGGGTGCGCATTTGGTAAATCGTAAGCATGGAGGGCGGTTAAAAACCGCCCCTACAAACATGCGATTAAATGTTAGTGTCGCATATGCTATACTTATATCATGGATACTTATGCATGATAGGGGGAGCGCATGTGAACGAAAAGGCTTTTATGAAAACGCCAAAGATATTATATTGGGGCGAACGGTATAAAACATTAAGCAACGACGCAAAGACGCTGTACGTAATGATGTTGGATAGGTTAAGTTTAAGCGAAGCGAATAATTATAGGGATGAACACGGTGCGGTGTTCATTTTTTTTACTATTGAAACCATAATGAAACTTTTGAGATGCGGCGAGAGCAAAGCTGTGAAATTGCGAAAGGAGTTGAACAAAGAGGGGCTTATACGCATCAAAAGACAAGGCCTTAATAAGCCCGACATGATATATGTGGAAAACATTGTGGAAAACTTTACGGAGCAATCAAAAACAACACTCCAAACCATTCATAATAAACACTCTGGTGCGTTTAAAAGCAATGCTATGGAGCAGTTAAAAACAACGGCTAATAAGACTTATATAAATAAGACTGATAATAATAAGACTACGCCTAAACGGCGTTTTCAAAATTTTAAGGGTGAGGAACTTGACCATGAAAAACTGGAAAGGCTTGAGAGGGAGTATCTTGACAGAAGGTTTGGTAGTGTGGTAGAATGAAGAAATGAATTAGGAATTAGGAATTAGGAATTAGGAATGAGGAATTAGGTTGCGCAAGTTTTTGGGGTTTTGTTGCTTGGCTATTATAATTGTTTCGGTGTTTGGGGTTTTGGCGGCGGCTGAGCCTTTGGTTCATGCGCAAAGCTATGTTTTGATAGAGGCTGACAGCGGGCGGGTTTTGAGTGCAAATAACGAGCATGTCCGCATGTTTCCCGCCGCTACAACCATGATTATGACGGCTATTTTGGCATACGAGCATTTGGACATGGATGCAATATATATCGCAGGTCAAGAAATTACGCAAGTTCCCTTTGGTGCGGCAATAAACAACCATCATGCGGGGGATGCAATACTTGGTATAAACCTTATACGAGGTATGATTGTTGGGGCTGGCATTGACACATCCAATATTGTAGTGCTTCATGTTGCCCGCTTTGTTTCAGGGGATGCGGACATGGGCTTTGCCGCAGCGCAGACCTTTTTTGCAAATTTAATGAATACCCGAGCTGCCGAGCTTGGGGCGTTAAACACCCGTTTTATAAATGCCCATGGATTCCATCACGCCAACCATCAAACCACGGCTTACGACCTTGCTGTGATAGCCCGTCATGCCCTGTCTATGCCCACTTTGGCGGGTATTTTTGCATTGCCTGCTTGGTCTGGGGCGTTGGCGGGTACAAACAATGCCGCAGAGCTTCCCGCCCACATTGCGGCACTTAATCCCAATTTAACAAACCGCAACTGGAACAGCCAAAACGAGCTTTTGCGGGCTGGCACTAATTTTTATGCAGGTGCAAATGGACTTCGCACGGGGTTTACAAATTTTGCGGGCGAAACCCTTGTGGCAAGTGCAATGCAAGACGGCATAACGCTTATCTCCGTAACAATGAACTCGCCTGTTATTGACGATGCTCCCACACGCTGGCAGGATGCCCGCAACCTCTTTGACTACGGCTTTGAAAATTTTGCAATGCGCACTTTGACGGCGGGCATTTCGCAAATATATATTGAAAACCCCCGCCTTGGCGAAGACCCTTTTTTGGAGGTATATCTTGCCCAGCCCGAATTTACCCGCTTTTTATCACAAGCAGAGCTTGAGCGTGTTGTGGCCAAGGTAAGCTGGCTTGATGATGCGGCTTTTTGGCAAGGGGACGAATACGAGGATGTGAACGAGGGTGCGTGGCTTGTAATGCCGCCCATCGAACAAGACCAAATAATTGGGCATGTGGCATACATCCTTGACGGCGAGGTGCTTGAAACCACCGCAATACACGCCGCACGTGAGGTACTGCCTCGCACCACCGCAAGCGACATAGACCACCACAGAACATGGTTTATAAACTTTTTCTTTTCCCGCTCGTCAATACCTTACTGGATTTCCGCAATATCTGTAGGCGGATTGCTCACTATTGCGGGCATTATTCTTCGTAATAAGGCACGGGAGAAGAAGAAGCATCAGAAATATAAATTTAGGAAGTGAGGTTTTTGATATGGCAGTGAAAACCATACACAGAAATGAATTACCCGAACTGATTTATAAAATTTTTAACGCAGATGAGGTTGTTGTTGAACAAGTGGGTGAAGAAATGCGCATTGTGCCAAAAGCGAAAAGCGAAATTAACGCAAGCGGATTGTTGGGAATTGCAAAAGATAGCAAGTTTACTGTAAGTGCTCTATTTGCACAAAAACGCATTGATAAAGCACAAGAAGACGAAGTCTTAAAAGGGCGGTATAAAGAATGACGAATTTTGTTCTTGATGCTTGCGCTGTTGTTGCTTTGTTAAAAAATGAAGACGGCGGTGCTGTTGTAGAAAGTCTGCTGATACATGCCTCAGATGAAAAAGCAGACGTATTCATGCATAGAGCAAATCTTATTGAAGTGTACTATGGATTTTTGCGGGAAGATGGCAAAAAGATTGCAAAGAGCTATGTCAAAGCTATTGAAAACAGCCGTATAAATATTATCGACAATATCTCTCAAAAACTTATGTTTAAAGCTGGCGAGTTGAAGACTGACTATAAGTTATCTTTTGCTGACACTTTCGCAGTTGCTCTTGCTATGGAGATGGATGCATCATTAGTAACGTCAGACCACCACGAAATGGATGTTTTAGATAACAATAACGTTGTGTCGATACTATGGATAAGATAGGAGAATAAATTATGAAAGTAATATTACTGCAAGACGTAAAAGGTGTAGGAAAAAAAGACCAAATTATTGATGCTGCGGACGGCTATGTGCGCAATTTTTTGTTGCCGAAAAAGCTGGCTGTGGTGGCGGACAAGCAAAGCCTTGCGGGGTTAGAGCGCAAGCTGGCGGGCGAAGCCGCAGGACGTGCAAAGGATTTGGAAGACGCACAGGCGTTAAAGGCAGAGATTGAAGGCAAGGTCGTTACCCTTGCCCTTAAAACGGGAGGCGGGGATAAATTGTTTGGCTCTGTTACCAACAAAGAAATTGCAGAGGCACTTTTGGGTGCAGGCATTGATATTGACCGCAAAAAAATAACCATACCTGATGCAATTAAAACTTTGGGCGAACACAGTGCGGTGGCTCGTCTACACACGGACGTGACGGCAAAAATTTCGCTGGTTATTAAG
>WRBU01000169.1 GCA_009784355.1 Defluviitaleaceae bacterium | reverse complement strand
GCCGCCCAAACCCCTGTTGTGGGCAAAATGATTAGAGCCCTTATTGCCTTTGGTCAAGCGGATAGCATAACAGATTTTAAAGAATCTGAATATTACGAAGCGTTTAAAGATTGGGAAATCAAAATAGACCCTGATACAGGGGGCTTTTCCATCATTCCCGGCCCGAAACAACGCAAGAAAGCTCTCATTGTTTTGGCATGTGTTGTTGCTGGAATTTTCTTGCTGGTTCGCTTTGTTAAAAAGCGTCGTCATAGATAAAATTTAATCATC
This sequence comes from Defluviitaleaceae bacterium, assembly GCA_009784355.1. GTDB lineage: Bacteria > Bacillota > Clostridia > Lachnospirales > WRAX01 > WRBJ01. Next base: position 3,507 of record WRBU01000169.1, on the reverse strand, counting down.
TCCACGAAGGCGCAGGTTCCGCACAGCACGGCGGCCTGCGTCTTGTTTTGTGTCGGCGTAATTTTTGCGGGTTGTGTTCACGTCCTTATGCCCCAAAAGGTCGGCTACGAGGTAGATGTCGCCTGTTTGACGATACATATTTGTTCCAAAAGACGTGCGCAATTTGTGCGGGGTGATATGTTTTAAAGTGTTGGACATTTGGGAATATTTTTTAACTAAATTTTGTACGGCTCGGTCTGTTATGCGGCGGTTTTGGATGGAAAGAAACAACGCCCTCTCATGCCCTGCCAGAGCTTTTTTTTGCTTACGTTCGTCCAAATATTCACGCAGTGCAAATTCAATTTCTTCGTTGAAATATAAAATGGCTTCATCCCCGCCTTTTCGGACGACTTTAAAACAGCCACGGTCAAGGTCAATGTCTTCAATATTAATCCCGACACATTCAGAAATACGAATACCCGTGCCTGAAAAAAGGCTCAAAAGTGCTACATCACGGCTTCGGGTAAAGGTATGGAATTTTTTTTGGTGATTTGTTAATTTTGTCCCGTGGTCGGCGGCATCTATCAAATTTGCAATTTCATCCACATCAAGATATACCTTGGCTTTTTCCTTGGTTGGCGGTGTGTCCACGAGCTCTGCCGGGTTTGACGACACCTTGCCCCGCTTAAAATAATACGCAAAAACAGAGCGGATTGCGGAGAGCTTTCGGGACTTGCCTTCCATTTTATTTTCCACAAAGGCATCCCGTCCGTCTTTATACGTACCCACGGCATACAGTGAAAGATAATCCAAAAATTCTTCAATATGGGTCATATTTACCTGCCCAAAATCTTCTACAGTGAAATTATCCAAAGTTTTGGCGGAAAAATCCCTTGTTTCTGTAATGAGGAAGTTAAAAAACAGCCGCATGTCGTAGGCATATCCCAAGCGTGTGCGGCTTGATGTGTGGTCTGCCCTATTTCTAAAAAATTCAGCTAAAAAGGGCGGGAGTTCATTCAAAAGCTCACGTAGACGTAAAATATTTTTCTTTTCTTGTTCTTGATGATAGTTTTGCGACATAATTTCACACCACCGTTAAAAAATTGTACAGCTCTGCGACGGCTTGCTCTTCATCTGCGCCGCCTATTAAAAGCGTTACATTTTGCCCGTCTAAATTTCCAAGAGAAATCAAGCCCATAAATGATTTTGCATTTATGGTTTTGTTGTCCGCAGACAGCTCTATACGACAGTTGTATTTTGATGCGGCTTGCACGAACAAAGCTATATCACGTGCATCCAAGCTGGCATTTATTGTAAAAATTTTTTGAATCATTGTTGCTGTCTCCTACATTCTTCTGCAATATATGAGATTTTTTTAAGCCTGTGGTTTACCCCTGATTTTGATATAGGCGGCGATAACTGCTTGCCAATATCATCAAGAGTTGCAAGGTGATTATCCATCCGCAATTTTGCCACATCTGCAAGGTTTTTTGGCAAAGCCGAAAGTCCTATGGTACGGCTTATGTCCATAATATCTGCAATTTGGCGCACAGATGCGGCTATTACTTTATCAGCATTTGCGGCAGAGGCATTTGCGGCACGGTTTATGGCATTATTCACATCTTTGTCTACACGGCAATTTTCAAATTCCATTAGTGATACATGCGCACCTATGATATTTAGCACTGTTGCTATTTGGTCTGCTTCTTTAAAGTAAAGAATTTCGCCGTTGCTTCTTGTGTGTTCTTTTGGAAGTAGTCCAAATTCTGCTAAAACCCCTAAAAGACGGGGTTTGTACATTGGGGTAACAGCAAATTCAAGATGATACCCCTTTTGGGGATGCGCCATTGTACCCGCCTGTAAATAGGCATCACGAATATATGCCCTATTTTCGCAGTCGGGCTGTGAGGTTTTTACAATTTCTGCTTTAACTTTGGAAGAAAATGACAATATGTCACGCCTCTCTAATTTTCATTGCGTCCGCCCAATACCTTTACCTCTGTTTCCAGCAACACGCCAAATTTTGCTTGCACGGTCTGCTGAATGTGGTGGATTAATTCCAAAACGTCACGACAGGTGGCATCACCCTTATTTACAATAAAGCCGCAATGTTTGTCGCTTACCATAGCACCGCCGACCGAATAGCCCTTAAGTCCTGCATCCATAATGAGCTTACCTGCAAAATGACCTTCTGGACGTTTAAATATAGAGCCTGCGGAGGGCATTTCTAATGGTTGCCTTGATTCACGCTTTTCTTGCAATTCCTCCATTTTTGCGGCAATACTTGGCTTGTCGCCTTGTTCCCCTTTAAAAGCCGCAGAAACAACAATAAGTCCATTTGTTTGTGCAAAGGATTTTCTATACGAAAAGTCCGCATGGGCGGATGTTATTTCTTGAAAAGAATTTTGCCCGTCAAGGCATGTTGCACTTACAAAAATTTGAGACATTTCCCCCTCATACGCACCTGCATTCATATAAACACCGCCGCCAACGCTACCTGGTATGCCGTGGCAAAATTCAAAGCCCGTTATGCCGTGAGCAAGTGCAAATTCTGCTAGACTTTTCATTGAAGCCCCTGCTTGCGCTGTTATTACGCCATTTTCTATACTAATTTTATTAAGCCCCAAAAGGGAAATGACGACCCCGAAAAAACCATCATCATGCATCAGCAAATTGCTTCCGTTTCCAAGGATTAAATAAGGTATGTTATTTTCTTTGCAGCCTTTTATTATCCCGTGAAGATGCTCGGCGGTTTGGGGCATTACAAAAAAATCTGCCTTGCCGCCAATTTTAAAGGTGGTATGCTTTAACATAGCTTCGTTTTGGCAAACATTGTCCTCGCCAACAGCGTTTATCAACATTTCGCTTATGTGGGATGAATTGTGATTAATATTATCTTCTCCTCTCTAAAAGTGCTGCACCTATAATGCCTGCATCATTACCGAGACCTGCGATTACAATTTTTGTTGGATTTTGGTTGTCAAAAAATCTTCCATTAATGCTATTATGAATTTTATCAAGAAAATAGCTACCCTCGCCGCTTATACCGCCGCCTATCACAATAATTTCGGGTTGTAAAATATTGGCAATATTAACCAAGCCTTCGCAAAGATATTCTATATATTCATCCACAACTGCTTTTAATGCCTTATCGCCAGCCCTTGCTTTTGCAAAGACTTCTTTTGGGCTTTTGCCGCCAGCCATGCGGCGCAGGGCAGTCGCCGAGGCGTAGCTTTCCCAACACCCGTGTCTTTTACAGCTACATTTTTCTCCACGGGCTTTTATTACATGATGCCCAATTTCGCCGCCGCCAAAAAGTGAGCCTGCAAATATTTTGTTATCAATAATAATGCCGCCGCCAATGCCTGTACCGAGGGTAATAGTTACGGAATTTTTTGTTCCTACAGCTACGCCAAAGCGATGTTCAGCCAAAGCTGCGCAATTTGCATCATTTTCGACATAAACATCTTTATTTAGCAGCATAGACATTTGGTGGCTAATATCGACATTCTCAATCCCAAGATTTGG
>WRBU01000168.1 GCA_009784355.1 Defluviitaleaceae bacterium | reverse complement strand
TACTTCTGAAAGAATTTTCTTTGTGGCACGTAAATAAGGACAAAACAAAAATCCCTCTAATCCTAAAATTAGAGGGATTTCGATATGGGAATTACTGGACTTGAACCAGTGACCTCCCGCTTGTAAGGCGGATGCTCTCCCAGCTGAGCTAAACTCCCAATACGTGGCATTACTGCCACATGTAAAACATAACACGACCCAGAAGGGACTCGAACCCACGACCTCCAGCGTGACAGGCTGGCGTTCTAACCAACTGAACTACTGGGCCAAAGCGGGCTTCTCCAAACCCGACTTTGCTATTATACAACAGCTATTTTATGTTGTCAACACTTTTTTTCAAAAAATTTAAAGTTTTTTTACGGGGTTACATTTCTTTCAGCTTTTGGACAGCCCTTGGATGTTTTGCTATAACCAAACGCAGTACGGTGTAGCCAGCAAGGGTGACCACAACAAATTGTCCAATAGCTACCGAGCCTACAAAGGGCCAGTAAGCATACCACACAAACCCATCACCCGCAAGCAAGATAACAACAGGCACAATTAAGGCATTAATAGCAACAACCCAAATAGAAGATACAAACAAGCCAATATTCGGGTTTTTCAAAACTTTACGGGTGATAAGTATCAAAATTAGAGCAACCACCGTTGCCGTCGTGCCAAGTAGCGCATCCACAATGCCATAAGGCGAGCCGATAAAATTTGCCAAAAACACGCCAAGAGCAACAGCAGGGGCAAAAATCGGATTAAAATAAGCAAGTAAATTAAAGCTCTCCGCTATACGAAATTGATTGGCGTGAAAAGATAGAAAGATTGTTGCCAAGGTAATAGCGGCATAAAGTGCCGCAGTAATGGCTATTATCACCATGCGTTTAACTGTAATTTTCATAAAAATAACACTCCCTGTTTTAATTTTTTATGAGGTGGTGTTCAGGCACACCTCATTGTTTTATGTATTTTTACTTCTGCGTCTCTTGTGCTTGGCGCAAGCATGAAGGCAAATTGCCTTTTTCCTTGTGTGTTTTAACACACTCACAACATTTGCCATGCCTTGGGCAAGCGGTGTTGCTGCATGGACAGTCTTTTACACAAGCCATTTTCTTATTCTCCTTTCATCACTCATTTATTAGTGAAATAATCTCATGGATTAAATGCATTCGGTTATCCAACTCATCAATCTTACCTGCAATTTCTGCCAGCTCGTCGCTGAGGTGTTTTGGGATGTCGCCTTTATATTTGTATCGCACTTTGTGCTCAAGGGTAGACCAAAAATTCATTGCCTCTGTGCGAATTTGAACCTCGACTTTCACACGCTCGGCTTTTCCATTAAAAAACACAGGCACTTCAAGAATGATGTGATAGCTACGGTATCCGCTTGGTTTTGGATTAGTTATATAGTCCTTTTCGCTCAATATATTTATATCAGGCATATTGCGGATAATACTTACCAAAAAATGTATGTCGTCCAAAAATGGGCATAAAATACGCATTCCCGCAATGTCAAAAAGATTTTCGCTTGCTGCCTCTGTTGTAAGCGGCACGCCTAAATTATGTAATTTCCCCGCAATGCTTTGAGGTGTTTTTATTCGGCTTGCAATATAATCAATAGCGTCCCTATGTTGGAAGTTTTTCAAATCTTCGTCCACAATGTGCATTTTTGTTTTTAATGTCCGCAAGCCCCATTCGTAAATATGCAACAATTTTTTCAACTTTTCAAATTCTACATCGTCAAAACGAGGTATCATCTATTTTCCTCCGCCCTTGGCATTACAATAGTAAAAACTGCCCCGCCGTTATTTTCTACTGCTATTGTGCCGCCATGCTGTTCTACAATAGATTTTACAATAGACAAACCAATTCCCGTGTTGCCGCCACTGCCTTTATAAAAGCGTTCAAAAACATGAGGCAAGACAGTTTCTTCAATGCCTGCACCGTCATCTGCCACAACAATAAAAATGTAGTTGCCTTTTTTATTGCACGACAATGTAATGGTTGTTTTTGCGTAACGTATGGCGTTAGAAATTAAATTATCAACCGCCCGCGATATTAATTCCTGCGAGCAATTAAGATATATAGCATCTTCGTCAAAATCAAATACAAAGCCAATTTCTCTTTTATTCGCCATTGCTTCTTGCCTTGCGGATGACTGCCTTAAAATATCTAGAATATCTGTTTTTGATTTTGAAAAATTCGCAGCTATATTGTCTATACGTGAAATATACAGCAAATCCGCCACAAGCTCCGTTAGTCTGTCTGTTTCTTGCAAAATAGTTTCGGCAGCCTGCGCCGGTTTCATGATGCCGGTTGAAATACCCTCTGCGTAACATTTAATAGACATAAGCGGCGTTCGCAATTCGTGTGAAGCATTTTGAAAAAATGTTTTTTGCTGACCATCATATTCTGCCAGTTGTTTTGCGGTATTATTAAGCACGCTGTTAAGCTCGTGCAACTCTATTTCTTGAAATTCGTAGTCATTTGGTTTAAAGTCGCCCGAGCCAATATCAGCAGCAAATTTGCCCAACTTTTTAATTGGATTTGTTATCGAATTTGACAAAAAATAAGTAGCAACCGTAGCTACGGCAAACATTATCCCAACAGAAATAAATGTGTTGCCGCTTACCCTCCTGCTAGACACCCCGTCATCTGAAGGTTGCTCATTTTCAAGGCGGTATTGATGTTCAAAAAGGTTAAAACGGTTTATTGTAAGGTCAAAAAGTACACCTGTTAGTAAAAATGAGAAAAATAATATTCCTATGAAAGTAAACAGCATACGCTTATGCATCGATATTTTCTTCTTCATTGCTACTCGCCCCGCTCAAAGTCAATACGCCTAAAAATTGCCTCGACACGTTTAACAAGTGCCATGGGACTAAATGGCTTTATCAAATAATCGTCACTGCCGAGGTCAAGCCCTGTTGCATAGTCCAAATCGCTGTCCCTTGCGGTTAGCATTATTATGGGGACTTTGGATGTTTTGCGCAATGTCTTGCACACAACAAAACCATTAGAGCCCGGCATCATCACATCAAGCACAACCAAATCTGCTGACTCTGTCGCAAAGGCTTCAAGCAGCAAATCTCCATTTTCAAAATCTTGCACCAAAAAACCTGCATTTTCTAAAAATGTCTTGATAGCAGCACGTATATTTGCCTCGTCATCGGCAATATAAATTTTTCTTTGCTTATTCATTTTTTGACTACCTTTCATTTTTATAAAGAATTTTTAAGATAATATTCTGTTTTATTTGCAGCATATTCCGCCAATTCATTGTAAGGATTTTGCTCTAAAGCCTTGGCAAAATGCTTTTGTGCCGCTGCATATTTACCACGGTTAAATGCCGACACACCAAAAGCATAACCCAAAGCCGAACGTATGGGTTTTTTACGCATTTGGAAAATGATGTGCCCAAATCCAAGCACCGCACAAGCCATGCCAGCTATTATAATACCTGTATTTTGACTAAATAGGCTGGCAGTCATTAAAGACAGTCCCAAAATAGCAAAGCCCAGCTTTACGCCGATTGCAGCATAGGGCAATGTTGGTATGCCAATTTTTTTAACCACGACCTCGTTGACTTCTCGTGAGTACGCTTTGGATTTAACAAGCTCGTTAATTTCCGCCCGCCGTACGGAAGATGGTTTTTTGCGAGCTTTTGGCACACGAACCGTTGACTTTAAAATTTCAAATTCCGAAATTTCATTGTTCACAATTTTAAACAAAATGTGAATGGAGCGAGACAGCGGCTTTCCTTTGGCGGGCATAACCTTTTTGGACACATTAAGAATATAGCTTTCATTTTG
>WRBU01000167.1 GCA_009784355.1 Defluviitaleaceae bacterium | reverse complement strand
CCCGTTGCCCGCTTTAATCCCCTTTTGACAGGGGATTTTTTTGCATATAAAAAAATCCAAATTTTGTCGAAAAAATGCTTGTCGCAGAATAATTGTTTGTGTTACAATAATGATGTATCAATTTTTTATTGTAAGGCGACAAGGTGGTGCTTCATTTGGCAGACAAAAACGTGTCTTCTCTTACACTCGGCGACAAATTCCGGGAAATACGTGAATACAAAAACATATCACAAGCCGCTTTATCGAGTATTTTAGGTCGTAGTGTATCTGCCATTAGCCGCTTTGAGAGAGGTCAAGGCGATTTGTCAAGTGAACAAATACTAGAAATTAGAAAAGTGCTTGATGTTGAAGATGCTCCAATTTTTGATGATGAAGTTATAGCTTTTAAGAAGCAGCTATACTTATGGCGGCATTTAATAAAAGACAAGAGAATTGACGAAGCATTACGAAACCAACAAAAGCTATCTGTTATAGAAAAGCTGCCCTATGAAAAAGATTTAAACTTGATTTTTAAACTCTTTGGAATTAGGCTTGTAATGGCTCAGCGTAAGATTGAAGAAGCAAAGGAAATGATGGATGATTTAGAAGTGCAAGTCAAAAATGCTTCTAATGAGGTTAAATATCATTATCAGTACAATATTGGAGCGTTGCTAATTTATCAAAGAAACTTTGAGGACGCACTTACTCATTTCTTGATTGCATATGACCTAAAAGCAAGCATACTTGAGCCAGACCCGGCAATATATTTTAACCTCGCTTTCTGTTACTCAAGATTAGGAATGTACGTGCGTACTGTAACCACTTTGCGGGAAGCATACAGCTTATTCGAATATAGTAAAACAAATATGCTTGGTGCTTTTGTTGATAATATGATGGCGGCTAACTATATCTACATTGGGCATATTTCAAAAGCACAAGAATTACTTGAAAACTCTTTATCAGAAGCAAGAGCAAATGATAACAAACTATACATAAGTTACGCACTGCATAACTTCGGTTGTGCCAGCTTCGCACTTGGCGAACATGATAAAGCTATTGAGTATTTCAATCAATCACTTGCTTATTGTGAGGGTGATGATGACGAATATTTGAAAACTTTGTATTATAAAGTACGTTGTATGATTGCAAACAAAAACCCCGAAGCCAAAGCACTAATACAAAAAGGAATTTCAATGTCAAAAGACAGCGAGCATCATCAAATACTTTTTAGCTCCCTATCTCATATCACCACTTTAAAAGAGCCTAGTTCAAAACAATATATCGATGAGATAACCATCCCGCATCTACTGTCAAGATATGAACATTGCGATGCTCTGTATTTTTGTAGATTGTTAGAAAAAGCATATACGAAAAATGGTGTTAAATCTAAAAAGGCGTTAGAAGCGAAAGCTACTGCCGCCAATATATACGAAAAAATAATGAGCGGCGGAGGTGCTACGTTATGAAAAAAAGAATTGCGGCAATCACCTTGACTGTTTTATTGGTTCTCGGATTCAGTTTTACTGTTTATGGTACAAAAGACGGTGATGAACCATGGTTAAACGCAACAAGAATAGAAATAGAAGTTGAAATTTTAGAAAATGAATGTGATGGGTAACATTCAATAACAAACACAATTTATTTTAGAGCTGCCATTGCAGCTCTTTTTTCTTTTTTTGTCCTAATTTATCGCACTTTAAGGCAATTTCGAGCATTAAGAAATATTTTTTACATTTTTCGTTAAAAAGCACTTGACAAATATTCCCATATACTATATACTGGAATTGTAAGAAATATTTGTCAATTCGGCATCGTATTTGCCGCAGAATTATGCCAGTTATTGGATTTAACCCCTGTCAAGTGTTTTCCGAAAATTATTTTGTTTGAAAATGCAAAAAAGGCCCATTCTATACGGTGTAAACCGTGTAGAATGAGCCTTTCGTTTAGATTGTTATTTGGTTGCAAATATTCATTTACTCGCCATCCGCATCTTCCGGCTCTTGCTCCAATTCGTCCTCATCCCTGCGGTCATAGTACAAATCCTCGTCACGCAACATAGCAAAATCATCTGTAACCGCCGCAAAAGGCCCGAACTGCACAGCTTCCATAAAATTGCGGAGCATGGTTGCCACTTCTGCCCGTGTGCCTTGCCCTCTTGGATTGAAATGGTTATTACCCACGCCGCTTATTACCCCAGCTTCAAACAAGGCATTAACATATTCATGCGCCCACGCGCTTATTTCAGCTTCGTCAACAAACGTACCTGTTCTGATTGTCGGTAAGTCTAAGTCCATATGCCGGGCAAAGTTATTAAGAATAACCGCCATCTGCTCACGGGTGATGTTATTGTTGGGAGCAAATTGACTATTGCCTATGCCGGACACAATACCATTAGCCGCCGCCCATATTATTGCATTGTCATACCATGCGCCGTCTGTTACATCTGTAAAGTTGTTGGGTATGCCGCTTGTGCTTGGCTCTCCCGCCATGCGGTACAGGACTGTCACCATCATTACCCTTGTCATTGGGCTGTTGGGGCTGAAAGTGTCTGCTGATGTTCCGGCAAAGAGATTATTCATGTGCGCGAAACGTACAGAATCGAAAAACCAATCATTTTCCGATACGTCAACAAATGGATTTTCCCAGCCCCGGCCTGTTAGTGGGTTATAGTTGGCATTAGGCCAGCCGCCCGGTGGTATGTCGGTTATACCCTCGTCCGTATCGCCAGCCGCTACTTCATTTCGTGTACCATCATCATGCCCCACAACAAACAGGGATAAATGATTTGTAGTGAATGTCACCGTCCTTGCTGTGCGGTTGTAGGTGCTTTCCATTCTGTGAAGATTGCCGTTGTTGTCTAAATGCCATACTGCCACCGGGAAAGTGCCTGTAAACGGCAAGGTTATTGTTATAGTGCCGTCAAAGTTGCGGATTGCGTTTGTGCCGCTTGACACTGCAATACGGAATACCACATCACCGCTTCTTATCTCGCCACGTTGCCCTGCGGGTACTTGGTTATGATTCACCTGGTTAAGCGATATTTGCAGATTTGCCCCCGCTTGATTTGCCGCAGATATTCCCGCCGCCGAATCAAGGTTGACTGTGCCTTGCGGTAGCCTTATTTCAACGGACAGGCCATCTTCCCCCGCTGTGGCGAATTGGCGTAATGCCGTTGTGGGGATAACTGCGCTTGTGATTGTTACGCCGTTGATGTTTGATAGATTAAATACTACGGTGTTGTTAAAATTTCCTCCCGTGGTGGCGTTTATCAGTTGTGTAACGGTGGCTTGCGGTAAGTCAATGGTTGCCACGTTGTTTTGCACTCTAATAGTGACATTTACGCCGTTTACTGTGACCGCTCGGGTTGTGGTGGTTTGCGTTGTCGGTGTCCATGTATCGCTGTCGTTGCCGCCGCTTCCGCTATCATTGCCGCTGTCTGTGCCGCCGCTACCATGCGCCGCACCCACAACAAGGTTAAAGTTGTTTGATGTTACCCCACCGATTGTTACGGTCAGCGGGTGTGCTCCCTGTTGCGTTGCTGCTGTTGTGTTGATTGTAATTATCGTGCTATTGCCTGTAGTTGCGGTTGTGGCAAGGGTTACGCCTGTAGGTGCATTGTTAAGTGTGATTGCTGTGCCGTTTGCAATATTCGCCGTGGTGACTGTAAAAGTTACAGACCCCGCCGTGCCTTGTGTAAGCGTTCCTGCTTGTGTTCCGACACTAACCGTTGGAATGGGTTGGGCTACCGTAATTGATAACTGTGCCGTATCGGTGTACTCCGTCAAATGTGCCGCCGCTCCTGTAGCTGTTGCCGTAACGTCAAAATTAGT